>JAICQC010000059.1 GCA_025938055.1 Anaerolineales bacterium
ATCTCCGCGCCTGAGATAGTTCGGTCACTCACAGACGAAAACGGAAATTTCTTTAAGCTTGCTCAGTTGACACAGCAGTTTACGAATCTGGATGTAGATGAAGTAAAAGCCGAATGGCGCGCCCAGATCGAAGCCTTTATCAAGGCAGCCGGACGCAAGCCCACGCATCTTGATTCACACCATCATTCATCGTACTTCTCCCCGGGTCTCTTCCGCAGCATGCTGCAACTGGCAAACGAGTATAAGTGCGCAATCCGTTTCCCGTTTCGTGATGACGCTTCGAGAGAACTGGAGGAGACTAATAAACAGGTTCCCGGTCTGGTGAAGGAATTCAATCCGCCTCGCCCTGACCGTTTCGTCGTGGATTTCTATGACGAGCGCGCGACGCATGAAGAGTTGTTGAGCATCATCAACAGCGTTGGTGATGGGACCACTGAGATCATGTGCCATCCTGGGTATGCAGACGAGGCGTTCGCAAAAGAGTCCGTTTACAACTATCAACGCGATAGAGAGTTGAAAATCCTGACAGACGCGTCCATCCGCGAAGCCATCCAGGCGAATGGAATTGAACTGATCACGTTCGCTGAGTTGTAACACCTTTTCACACCGAGAGCGCCCATAGTCACAAATAAACATAGTGAGGAATAAATTATTTTTCCTTCAGCTATCTCACAACTTCACTTTTCAAAGGAAAGCCATGTCTCGTGTTGATGAACTCCTGCAACGAATGACGATCGAAGAAAAGATCTCCATGCTTGCCGGCGCGGATCTGTGGCACAGCGTGGAAGTGCCGCGCCTGGGAATTCCCCAGTTCAGAGTGACCGATGGTCCCAATGGCGCACGCGGTTCATGGGGCAGTATGAGTGCATCCTCTGTTGCCACACCAGTTGGGATCGCCCTGGGCGCAACCTGGAATCCCCACATCGTGGAAAAAGTTGGCAATGTGCTTGGCGATGAGCTCAAAGCCAAGGGCGCGCACATCCTGCTTGCCCCTACCGTCAACATTCACCGTACACCCATCGCAGGACGCAATTTCGAGTGTTATTCCGAAGACCCATTTCTGAGCGGCGTGCTGGCGTCCGCCTACATCAATGGCATCCAGAGCAAGGGTGTCGGCGCGTGCATTAAACATTTCGTTGCCAACGACCAGGAATACGAACGTTTCTCGATCAGTGCCGAGGTGGATGAACGCACGCTGCGCGAGATTTACCTCGAACCGTTCCGCATCGCGATCCGTAATTCGAACCCGTGGGCCGTGATGTCTGCGTACAACCGCGTAAACGGGACCTACGCCTGCGAGAATGACCATACCCTGCTGGAGATCCTCAAAGGCGAATGGAAATATGATGGCATCGTTATGTCCGATTGGTTCGGCACCTACGACCGAGAGGTCCCCAACAGCGGGCTCGATCTCGAAATGCCCGGCACGGCGCGCTGGATGTCTGAGGAGCACGTCAAACGCGCGCTCGATGATGGTCCTCTGACGGAGGAGGCGCTCGACGATAAGGTCCACCGCCTGTTGTGTGTGCTCGAAAAAGCCGGGTTGTTCGTGAATCCAGAACCGCAGCCTGAGCGCGCCGAGAACAAGCCCCAGCATCGCCGCATCATCCGGGAGGCGGCGCGTGAGGCAATCGTCCTGCTCAAGAACGACGGAACGCTTCCTCTCAAGAAGTCCGTTAGGTCCATCGCCGTGATCGGTCCCTACGCAGCGACCGCGCAAATCCTCGGTGGTGGCAGTTCGTCGGTCACACCGCATTATGCGGTCTCGCCATTCGAGGGAATCAAAAACCGTGCCGGCGATAAGATCCGGGTCGAGACTGTCCCTGGCTGCCACATCTACAAGTCCATGCCAGCTCCGGCACCCGAGACTCTGTCCACAGCAGATGGACGCCGTGGGCTACGCCTCAGCCTGTTTAACGGGACCGAGCTTGCTGGCGAACCCGCGTACACGGATGTCACTACGCGCGTCCAGCACGGCTGGTTCGAAAGCACTGTTCCAAATGTAAATCAGGAATCCTTCTCGTTGTGTATGGAGGGATTCTTTACCCCGAAGGAAAGCGGGGTCCATACGCTTGCTTTGGGCGCAGTCGGATGGGGCAAGCTCTATCTCGATGGGAAACTCGTCATCGACCACTCCTCCGACACGGATATGGCAAAACAACTTACTGCCGATCTGAATCTGGAAGGTGGTAAAGCCTATCCCATCAAACTCGAATATTACTGGAAAGGCAACCCGCGCTGGCGTTCTGTTGCGCTCGGTCATCAGCCGCCGCAGCCAAAGGACCTGATCGCCGAAGCCGTCAAGCTCGCCAGGAAAGCTGATGTCGTTGTTCTGGTCGCAGGCTTGAACGGTGAATGGGAATCGGAGGGCTTCGACCGGGTGGACATGAAACTGCCTGGTGCGCAGAATGAACTCATCGAACGTGTCGCCAAAGCCAACAAGAACACCATTGTCGTTTTAAATGTTGGATCTCCAGTCGAAATGCCGTGGATCAACAAAGTCCCAACGGTGCTGCAGCTCTGGTACAACAGCCAGGAGCAGGGTAATGCGCTGGCAGACATTCTGTTCGGCGATGTGACTCCGTCGGGCAAACTCCCCACTACCTTTCCGGTGCGGCTGCAGGACAACCCGGCATACATCAATTATCCGGGAGAGAATGGGAACGTACGTTACGGCGAAGGGATATTCGTCGGCTACCGTTATTACGATAAAAAGCAGATCGAGCCACTCTTCCCCTTCGGTCATGGGCTTTCCTACACAAGTTTCAAATACAGCAATTTGCGCCTGAGCCCGAAGTCGCTGACGCCCAACGAATTGCTCAAAGTCCGGGTGGATGTGACCAATACCGGCAAAGTAACAGGCAAGGAAGTGGTCCAACTATACGTTCGTGATGTTAAGTCCACGGTGGCGCGGCCCGAGAAGGAACTCAAAGCCTTTGTGAAAGTGGAACTCGCGCCCAAACAGACCCGCACCGTGACATTTACTCTGGACCGCGAGGCATTCTGGTACTTCAATGTGGTGAAGAATGCCTGGACGACCGAGCCGGGGGAGTTCGAGATCCTGGTCGGCTCGTCAAGCCGGGACATTCGTTTGACAGAGACATTTTCACTTCTGCCCGAGCCGCGCGCTTCGCGGCTGCACACCGGGCTGACCGTTCAAACCCTGCTTGACGATCCCCATGGTCGCGCCATCCTCTCCAAACACATCGGCGGATTTCTGCTCATGGCAGATATGAGCATGGCGAGGGATATGACCCTCGAGCAGATCGCAACCAACCACCCGACCTTTCTTTCCGCCGCGCTGCTCGCCAGGATCGGTGATGAACTGGCAAAGGTGTAGGATTGGGCTGTGTAGGCAAGGGCATCTGCCTTTCCCTACACAGCCTTCCTACGGAAATGGACCCATCTATGAAATTTGGCTACTTCGATGATACACAACGTGAATATGTTATTACCCGTCCGGACACTCCCCTGCCCTGGATCAACTACCTAGGGTGTGAAGCCTACTTTGGTCTGATCTCAAATACGGCTGGCGGTTACTCTTTCTACAAGGACGCCCGTCTGCGCCGCCTGACGCGTTACCGCTATAACAATGCCCCGCTCGATATGGGCGGACGTTATCTTTACCTCCGCGAGAACAGCACTGGCAGCTACTGGTCCCCGACGTGGATGCCGACGCGCGTAAAACTTGACGAATATGAGTGCCGTCATGGGCAAGGTTATACGATCATCACGTCCAAATTCAACGGGATTCGATCCAACTCCCGTTACTTCGTCCCGCTGGGAGAGAGCCTGGAGATCTGGCAGGTAACCCTGACCAATGAGAATGAGGCTGACGTAGATTTGAGCCTGTTCTCAGCGATCGAGTTCTGCCTGTGGGACGCAAACGACGACGCCACCAACTTTCAGCGCAACTACTCTGTTGGACAGGTGGAGGTTGTCGACGATGTGATTTATCACAAGACCGAGTATCGCGAGCGCCGCGATCACTTCGCCTACTTCGCCTGTTCCGAACAGCCAGCCGGATTCGACACAGTCCGCGATGAGTTTCTCGGACCCTATCGCGGCTGGAACGAACCAGCTGCCGTGGAGAGTGGCAGCTCATGTAACTCTGTCGCTCATGGCTGGCAGCCGATAGGTTCTCATCATGTAAAAGTGCATCTCAAGCCAGGGGAGCAGAGAGAGGTCATCTTCGTCCTTGGCTACCACGAAAATCCAAAAGATGATAAGTTTGACCCGCCCGGGTCACAAGTCATCAATAAGCGGACGGTGAAGCCGGTCATCCAGAAGTATCTACAGTGCGAGAATGCCAATAAAGCCTTCGAGCAGCTGCGCGAGTACTGGACCATGCTGCTGGGCAAACTGCAGGTATCCACGCCCGATGAACATACAGATCGTATGGTCAACATCTGGAATGCATACCAGTGTATGGTGACGTTCAATATGAGCCGCTCGGCTTCATACTTCGAGAGCGGAATTGGACGCGGCATGGGCTTCCGCGATTCGAACCAGGATCTGCTTGGTTTCGTCCACATGATCCCCGAGCGTGCGCGTGAACGTATTTTGGACATCGCTGCCACGCAGTTGAAGAACGGCGGCGCATTCCACCAGTATCAGCCGCTGACCAAGCGCGGCAATAATGATGTAGGCTCAGGCTTCAACGATGACCCCGCCTGGCTCGTGTTGGGCGTTGCTGCCTACATCAAGGAAAGCGGCGATTGGTCCATTTTGGATGAGCCGGTGCAGTATGAAAACGAGCCAGGGAGTGAAAGCCCGCTATATGAACATTTGCAGCGCTCCATCCAGTACACACTCGACCGCCTTGGACCGAACGGACTCCCGCTCATCGGACGCGCCGACTGGAACGACTGCCTGAACCTGAACTGTTTCTCCGATACGCCGGGGCAGTCCTTCCAAACGACAACGAACAAAGATGGCAAAGTGGCAGAAAGTGTGTTCATCGCCGGGCTGTTTGTGCTGGCTTGCCAGGAAATGGCTGGCATTACAAGAAAGTTGAAGGAAGAAAGAGGCGATTCTTTCGTCTTGCATCTATCTTCCAACGATTATCTCAAGTTCGCGAAGGATATGGAGGCCACGGTCTGGGCGGCAGGCTGGGATGGCGAATGGTTCCGGCGTGCCTATGACGATTTTGGTCGCGCGCTTGGTTCCAGGGAAAATGCAGAGGGGCAGATATTTATCGAGCCGCAAGGGATCTGCGTCATGGCTGGACTCGGTGTTGACGCCGCGCCACGCCCATTCGGGCAGCACGGCAGTGGCAATGCACTGAAAGCACTCAATTCGGTAAGCGAACAGCTTGCCACCCCGCACGGAATCGTTTTGCAGCAGCCTGCGTTTAGTCAGTACTATTTGCATCTGGGCGAGATCTCCTCGTATCCGCCGGGCTATAAGGAGAATGCGGGCATCTTCTGCCATAACAACCCGTGGATCATGATCGCCGAGACCGTGGTGGGACGCGGGGATAAGGCGTTCGACTACTACAAACGCATCAATCCGTCTGCGCGCGAAGAGATTAGTGAACTGCACAAATGCGAGCCCTACGTCTACGCCCAGATGATCGCCGGTAGGGATGCCGTGACCCATGGGGAAGCCAAGAACTCCTGGCTCACCGGCACCGCTGCCTGGAATTATGTCGCGATCACCCAGCACATCCTGGGCATTCGTCCCACCTTCGAGGGTCTGGAAGTAAAGCCGGTCATCCCGTCAGACTGGAGCGGCTTCGAAGCAATCCGCAGTTTCCAGGGCGTCCGCTACGAGATCAAGGTCGAGCGCGCAGGTTCGGGCAACCAGGTCTCGCTGGAGGTGGATGGCAATTCTATTGAAGGAACGCTCATCCCACTGCCAAAGGATAATACTCAAACAGTAAAGGTCAAGGCTGTCATTCAATAATGAAAAGAAGATTTCTCATTGTATTCCTTGCTCTCGCACTGACTCTGGCGGGCTGCGGCAGTGAGCAGCTCATTAGTGAAGCAACGCCCACGCCTTTCCCCACGCCGGTGCGACCCACGTTCACGGTTCAGCGCGGCGATATTACGGTGGAAGCCCGGTTGAATGGGCGCGTCGTGCCGCTGGCACTCGACAGCGTGTTTTTTCAGATCAGCGGGCAGGTTCGGGAAGTCTATGCAAACGTGAACGACGTGGTGACCGAAGGACAACTGCTGGCTGAACTGGCAGAAGCGCAGGAATTGAAGGCACAGGCAGATGAAACACGCCGTACCATTCGGCGTGCGCAGATCGATCTGGAAATTGCCCAGTTAACCCTTGAACAGTACCAATCCCAGGGACGTTCTGACACAGAGATCAAGATCCAGGAATTGCAGGTTGAGCTGGCGCAGATGAGACTCGACGAGGTGCTCCAGAGTCTCGGCATCGACCCGGATTCAGCCGTACTCGATGAGCTCGATGCCCAGGTGGCACAGGCGCGGGTCTTTGCCCCGGCAGATGGCACAATCATCTCAGCGGTCAATGTGGGGCGCAACATTAACCCTTCAACACCGGCATTCGTGCTGGGCGACCCCAATCAGCTCGAAGTGGTCGCGGATATCAATCCCAGCACCGGCGATGAGGAAGTGCGGGAGATGTTCGAAGGAATGTCTGTGACTGTCAGACCAGATGCCAATGCCGATGTGGAATTGACCGGCACGATCCGCCAGCTGCCTTCGCCCTACGGAACGGGCGCCAGCGACGAAAGCGTCGTCCACATCGTGCTGGACGAATCGCCCTCTGCCAGCACCTACCAGAGCGGCGACAAAGTTACCGTGAACGTCCTGCTTGCCAGCAAGGAGGACGTGCTCTGGCTGCCGCCGGATGCCATCCGCTCGGCGGGTGGGCGTACGTTCGTCATCATCAACAGCGAAACAGGACCGCAGCGCGTGGATGTGGAAATCGGCTTGCAAACCCGTGACATGATCGAGATTGTGTCCGGTCTTGAGGAAGGTCAGGTTGTCGTCGGTCCATGAGATTCCTTGCCCCGCTGGTTTCCTTTGCTCTGCAGATATGGGCGACCGCAGAGATCGCGTTTAAGCGCCTGCTGACGCAGCGTTTCCTCAGTCTGGCGTCCATCGCCGGATTGATGATCGCCTCCGGGTTTATCCTGAGCGTGCCGCTCTATGCAGATGCAACGTACTTCCGCTTACTGCGGGAAGAGCTTCTCGTGGGGCGCGAACTCGACCTTGTGCAAAAGCCGGTGGATTACGCGCCGCTCTCCTTTGTCTTCGAGCAGCGCGCCGCGGGGCGGAATAGTCCGCAATGGCAGAATGTGGAGGAGGTGGACCAGTACCTTACCCATACCGCGGTGCAAACTGTTGACCTGCCTCTCCTGCAATTGGTGCGCCGCTTCCGCACGGATGGATACTTTATGTATCCGCCGCGCGATCTGAGCAATCCCGGCACCCAGTACTCGCTGACCACTGCAAGCTTCGCGTTCATCACCCCCATAGAAAAGACTATCATCGTGGTGAATGGGACTACGCCGCAGCCATTCGTGTCACTGCTGAGCGAAGGAGATGCCATTGAAGCGATGGCGAGTGAGAGTCTGGCGAATGAATTTGGTGTGCAAGTCGGCGATAGCTATTCCCTGCGCACGGATAGAGGTCAGATTCCCGTAACGATCGTAGGGCTCTGGAGAGCCGTGGATCCCCTGGCTCCCTACTGGGATGTCAAGGATACAAGCCTGCTCTTCGTGCATGAAGACACGTACAAGGGAATTGTCAGCGACCGGGTTGGCGATGAGCTTCGCAGCGCGATCTGGATGCTGGTTGCCGATGGCTCCTCCCTGCACGCGGGCGATGTCGCGGTGCTGGAGGAGCGTATTCGCTCCATTGAAAGCACAGCTGCCACGCTTCTTCCTGAGACAGCGCTGATCGCCTCACCTCTCGAGGCGCTGTCGCGCTATCAGGAAAATGCACCGACTCTCACATATCTACTGTTTGCATTCAGCGTCCCGATTCTGAGTCTGATCCTGGCATTTATTGGTCTCGTTGCCGGGCTCTTTGTGAACCAGCAGCGAGGTGAAATGGCGATCCTGCGCAGCCGTGGCGCCAGCGTCGGGCAGGTAGTGGGTATATCACTGCTGCAGGGAATCATCCTGGGCGCGGTGGCACTGGCAGGCGGTGTGGGGCTTGCCTACTGGATAACACATTCCATTGGCAGGGCGCGCAGCTTCCTCGATTTCAGCGCGATTGGCGGCTTGCGCGTCAGCATGACACCGCAGGTACTTGGGTATGGTCTGCTGGGGATTGCCATCATTTTGATCATTCAGGTGCTCATCCCCACGATGAGCGCCGCAGCAAATACGATCGTTACCTACAAGCAGGAACGGGCGCGTTCCTTCGGAGCGCCCTGGTGGCAGCGGTACTGGCTGGATGTCCTTCTGCTGATACCGGCTGGCTATGGTCTCTGGCAGTTGACGCAACAATCTCAACAAGCGTTGGAAGGAACGGAAGGGATTCCGGACCCGCTCCAGAATCCGCTCCTGCTCCTGGTTCCCGCGCTGGGGATTTTCTCTGTCGCGCTGTTCACGCTCCGGATTGTTCCCCGCTTAATGGACCTTGTCTCACGGCTCTTGAAGCCGTCCCATAGCGTTGGCATGCTGATGGCTGCCCGTTACCTGGCACGGACCCCTGCCCTGTACAGCGCGCCGCTCGTCCTGCTCGTGCTGACGCTTGGTCTCTCCGCGTTTACTGCGTCTCTGGCGCGCACGCTCGATATCCAGCTTGATAAGCAGATCCACTATCAGGTGGGTACGGACATGAATATTTTCGAGCTGGGCACCACCTTCAACGAGGACAATCCAGACCCAGTCTACACGTTTGGTCCTTTAGAAGATCACTTGAGCATCGAGGGAGTGGAATCGGCAACGCCGGTGGGGCGCTACAAGTTTTCAGCCGCCGCCCAGACCGGTTCTATCGAAGGAACATTCCTCGCCATAAACCGCCTGAGCTTTCCCTCGGCTGCCTACTGGCAGAGAGACTTTGCCTCCGAGCAGCTTGGCGTCTTGATGAACCAGCTCGCCGCAAACTCGACCGGGGTACTAGTACCGACCAGCCTGCTTGCCGAAGAGGAACTGGAGGTTGGTGATATGCTCCGTCTGGGGATAACAACAGGAGTCGCCGGGCAATCCATCGCGCTGGAGGCGCCGATCGTCGGGTCGTTCGACCTCTTCCCCACCTGGTATCCCGAGGAGGGAACGATGATCGTCGGCAACCTCGAAGAATTGACCATCCGTGCAGGCGCCGAGTATCCTCATGAGGTCTGGCTGGGAACAAGCCGAGACGCGGACCCGGAACATATCTCATACGCCGTGCGCGGCTTTAGCATCCTGCTCGACCAGCAAGCGGATCAATCGAAACTTGTGCAAAACGGATTGAACACGATTGTCCAGGATTGGTCCTCCGCGGAACTGAACATCCGCGCCGAGCAGCGCAGACCTGAGAGACAAGGGTTGTTTGGGCTGCTCTCGGTTGGTTTCGTGGCATCGGCGCTGCTTACGGTGCTTGGCTTCCTGCTCTATACTCTGTTCTCCTTCCGCCGCCGCTTCATCGAGATGGGCATGCTGCGCGCTATCGGATTGTCCATCCGTCAGATGACCTCGCTGCTTGCCGCGGAACTCGCCTTTCTGGTGTTGCTGGGCATCGGTGTGGGGACGATGTTGGGTGTTTTCGCCAGCAGGTTGTTTGTCCCTTTCCTGCAGATTGGTGCCAGCACACAGTCGCAGTATCCGCCCTTTCAAATCGAGATTGCCTGGCTGTCTATCGCACAGATTTACATTCTGTTTGCGCTGCTCTTCGTGGCGGCGCTGAGCGCGTTATCAGGGCTGCTGGTGAGGATGAAGATCTTCCAGGCGATCAAACTCGGAGAAACAACCTGATGACCTCCGAACCTTTGATTGTTTGCGAAAACCTTGTGAAGATCTACCGTCTTCATCAGGAGGGCGGTGGGTCTGTCGAAGTGCAGGCATTGCAGGGGATGGATATCATCGTCGCCGAGGGTGAGATGCTCGGCATTGTCGGCGCGAGCGGCAGCGGCAAGTCCACGCTGCTCAACGTCCTCGGCGGGCTGGACCACCCCACCGGCGGTCGCGCCCTGGTTGGCAACCGGGACCTGGGTCAATTGACTCCAGGTGCACTCGACCACTATCGCCGCCAGATGGTCGGATTTGTCTGGCAGCAGGGATCGCGCAACCTCATCCCATATTTGACCGCTCGTGAAAATATCGAATTGCCTCTCACGCTCTCCGGGCAGGTCGGCAAACCAACACGCGAACGCGCGCTGGAACTACTCGAACTGGTCGGTCTGCGTGAGCGGATGGATCATCGCCTGGAGGAACTCTCCGGAGGTGAGCAGCAGCGCGTGGCAGTTGCCATTGCCCTGGCGAACCATCCGAAGCTGCTGCTGGCAGATGAGCCGACCGGCGAGTTGGATACTGCCACCGCGCAGACGATCTACGACCTGCTGCGGCGGTTGAACAAACAGCTGGGGCTGACGATGATCATCGTCAGCCATGACCCAGGCATCGCGCGCCACGTAGATCGTGTGGTCGCCGTCCGCGATGGAAAACTCGCCAGCGAAACTCTGCGCGTGCAAAAAGCGGATGGCGAAGAGCATCATCTTGTGGAACTGGCGGTCGTGGATGCAGCAGGGCGGCTGCAGATCCCGCGTGAATATCTGGAGCAGTTCAACATCCGCCGCCGCGTCACAGTGGAGCTCACGGATAACGGCATCCTGATCCGCCCCCCGGAGCGAGATCATCAAAGCCATGACCAAGTCACTCCCTCCGGCGAACAGGCAGAGGTGGAGGCAGAGCGCGAAGCAGAACATTCCGCGGCTTGGGTGAAAGTATGGCAGAGTCTCAAGTCCAGGTTTACGCGTTCGGCAAAGAATCCCAACGGAGACGAGCAATGAGCCCCGTCCACAGGACTGCTACGCTTGTCATCGAGACCAGAGACCTGTGGCGCGTCTATTCATCCAGGACGAACGCGGAGGGCATCCCAGCGTTGCGCGGAGTTAACCTGAATATAGAGCCTGGCATGTTCGTCGCGCTGAAAGGACGTTCGGGCAGCGGCAAGACAACTCTGTTAAACTGTCTCGCCGGGCTGGATCGCCCCACGTCTGGGAACGTGCATGTCCTTGGACACGACCTGATGCAGATGAGCGATCAGGAATTGACCGTATGGCGGCGGGAGCAGATCGGGCTGGTGTTCCAATCCTTTGGCTTGCTCCCCACCCTTTCAGCCTATGAAAATATCGAACTGCTGTTACGCATCAAAGGCGACGAATACACTGCGCGCCACAAACGCGCTCTGGAGTGTCTGGAGATTGTTGGCTTGAGCCGCTGGCGTGACCACCGCCCGTTTGAAATGTCTGGCGGACAGCAGCAGCGTGTGGCTATCGCGCGTGCCCTGGCAAATCACGCCGAGTTGATCCTGGCAGATGAACCCACCGGCGAACTGGACAGCAAGACAACACGCGAATTACTGACGTTCTTCCGCGAACTGGTGGAAAAACAGCACATCACCATGCTTATGGTCTCACATGATCCGTTGGTGGATCAATATGTCCATGAAGTGCTGACTTTGAAAGACGGCGTGATCGAAAACCACAGAGTTCAGCACACTTAAGAAGCTCATGCAACGCCTTTTCTCTCTTTTCTTTCTTCTTTCTTTGCTACTGTCTGCATGCGGCGCACAAACGCCCGCGACCGCCGAGCCAACCGAAGCACCTGCCACTGCCACAGAATCTCTCGGCGAGGTCACGTATACAGATCCTGCCCAATCCATTGAAGCGCGCGTCGAAGACCTACTGGCGCGCATGACACTGGAAGAAAAGATTGGGCAGATGACCCAAGTGGAAAAGAACAGCATCAAACCCGGTGACATCACTGAATACTTGATAGGCTCCATCCTGAGTGGGGGCGGCGGCTCACCTGAGGAGAACACACCACAGGGATGGTATGCAATGGTCGAAGGCTTCCAGAACGAAGCATTGGAAACGCGGCTGCAGATCCCGATCCTTTACGGGGTGGACGCTGTGCACGGACACGGTAACCTGCGCAACGCAACTGTCTTCCCTCACAACATCGGCTTGGGCGCGGCGAACAACCCCGAACTGATGGAAAAAATCGGCCGTGCCACCGCAGAGGAAATGATGGCGACAGGCATTCCCTGGAATTTTGCGCCAGTAGTCGCGGTGGTCCAGGATGTGCGCTGGGGCCGCACCTACGAAGGCTACGGTGAGGATACCGAGCTTGTCACATCTCTGGGCACCGCCTATCTCAAAGGGCTGCAAACACTGACAGAGATGGATACCCCTGTTCCCGGTCAGTCCATCTTTGTGCTGGGCACGCCCAAACACTTCCTTGGTGACGGCGCGACCATCTGGGGTTCATCCCGCACAAATGATTACATCCTCGACCAGGGAAACATGCAGGTGCCCGAAGAGATCGTGCGGGAAATCTATCTGCCTCCGTACCAGAGTGCACTGGATGCAGGGGCAATGAACATCATGGCATCCTTTAGCAGTTGGAAAGGCACCAAGATGCACGGAGAGCAATTCCTGCTTACGGAGGTGCTCAAGGACGAACTCGGATTCGAAGGCTTTATCGTCTCCGACTGGCAGGGCATGGACCAGATCTATCCTGATGACTACTACTCCTCGATCGTTACTTCCGTCAACGCGGGCGTGGATATGAACATGGTCCCTTATGATTATGTGACCTTTATCGAGACTATGAAGGAGGCAGTCAACAACGGGGACATCCCCGAATCGCGCCTAGATGAGGCGGTCCGTCGCATTCTGCGCGTCAAATTTGCAATGGGGCTCTTCGAGCATCCAATGCCGGACACAAAATATCAGCAAACCGTTCGCTCGCGTGAACACCTTGAGCTCGCGCGTCAAGCCCTCCGCGAGTCGCTGGTGCTGCTGAAAAACGAAAACCAGGTGCTCCCACTAGATAAGAACGCGCCGATTATCTATGTCGCCGGCGAAGGCGCCAATGACATCGGACTCCAATCCGGCGGCTGGACTCTCGAGTGGCAGGGTAAAGCTGGCAACGATAACGAAGGCACAACAATACTGAGCGGCATCCGGGCAGTGTCAGGCTCACAGATCAGGATCGAATACAATCGCGACGCGGATTTCAGCGAATTCAAGGACTCCGAGGGGAATGCACTCATGGCGGATGCGGGAATCGTCGTTCTCGCAGAACAGCCGTATGCCGAGGGTGTGGGAGACGCAGCCAATATTTCCCTGAGTGAATCGGAGACCGCGCTCATCGCCGAAATGAGAAAACATACGGAGACGGTCATTGTCATTCTGATTTCAGGGCGCCCGCGCGTGATCACCGAACAACTGCCGCTTGCCGATGCCTGGGTCGCAGCATGGCTGCCCGGCACAGAGGGTGCTGGCATTGCGGACGTGCTTTTCGGTGACTATCCATTCACAGGCAAATTGTCGTATTCATGGCCCCGCTCAAATGAACAGCTTCCCATCAATATCAACAATGTGGCAGACAAAACCGGCTGTGACGCGCCGCTTTTCCCATTTGGCTATGGCTTGACCTACGGTGATCCATCTCCCGAAATCTTGCAGTGCAACCCGTGACGACATCCCCGTTACCTTTCGCGTCCGTTGAAAATGAATTCCTGCGAGTTGACTATCTGACGACGACAGGTCCGCGGATCATTGGCTTGTATGCAAAAGGAGTGAATGGCAACCTCCTGGCGGAAACGTCGGACGCACACTGGTCCACGCCGCATGGCGAGTATTATCTGCGCGGCGGTCACCGTTTATGGACCGCGCCCGAAGACCCGTTTTACACCTGCCCGGAAGATCATGCAGAGGTGATCGCAACTAAAGAGCAGGTCACAGTACGCAGCGCTGTGGACGCGTCATGTCTGGAAAAGGAAATCTCTTTTTCTCTCGATGAAAATCGCGTCTCCCTGACTCATCGAGTCACCTGGCGCGGCGCGGAACCGGTTGAGCTGGCGCCCTGGACGATCACTCAACTGCGGCTGGGCGGCATCGCGATCCTGCCGCAGTCTGACCTCGACGGTTTGCAGCCCAACCGAAACCTTGTGCTCTGGCCGTACTCGCGCATCGGCGATAAACGCTTCGAACTGCACGACGATCTGATTCTGGTTTACGGGCGCGCGGCAGCAGACGCCTTCAAGATCGGAACGTATAACACACACGGCTGGATCGCCTACGCAACAGGCAGCGCTCTCTTCGTTAAGAGGTTTTCTGTAGATCCCACAGGCGGGTATCCGGACATGGGAAGCAACGTGGAAGTATATGTCAAGGATACATGTGTCGAACTGGAAACGCTGGGACCTTTGCAAACATTGAAACCCCAGGAGTCTGTCACACATCAGGAAACCTGGGAAGTAAGCGTGGGGGAATACCCGGCTACGCTGGAAAATGCACGTATAATCTGCAGGCAATTATCTTAGGACAAAAGGATGTAGAGCTTCATGGCAAACAAAATTACCTTTCCTGATAACTTTCAATGGGGCGCGGCGACGGCTGCGTATCAGATCGAAGGCGCCTGGGACAAACATGGCAAAGGCGAATCTACCTGGGACCGCTTTACCCATACCCCCGGCAGGATCAGAAATAACGACACCGGCGACGTTGCCAACGATCATTACCGCCGCTGGAAAAAAGATATCGGCTTGATGAAAAAGATCGGCTTGAAGGCGTATCGCTTTTCGATTTCGTGGACGCGCCTCCTTCCCACTGGGCGCGGCAAAGTCAATCCAAGGGGGTTGGACTTCTACAAAAAGCTGGTGGACGGATTGCTGGATGCAAACATCACGCCCTTCGTTACTCTCAACCACTGGGATCTGCCGCAAAAACTCGAGGAGGAGGGCGGCTGGACTTCCCGCTCCACTATGAATGCCTTTGTGGAATACACCGACGTAGTCACCCGTGCTCTCGGCGACCGCGTCAAGAATTGGATCACGCACAATGAACCCGCCGTCGTCGCCTGGCTGGGCTACGCCATGGGTGTTCACGCGCCCGGTCTGCAGGAGTATGCACTCGGCGCGCGCGCCGCGCACCATCTCCTCGTTTCTCATGGGCAGGCTATTCCGGTGATTCGAGGCAACAGTCCGGATTCTGAAGCAGGGATCACCCTTGATATTAGCTGGAGGTACCCTGCCTCCAACAGTCGCGCAGACCGCGAGCTGGTCCGCGCGGACGATGGGCTCTGGTTCCGCTGGTTTGCAGATCCGCTCTATGGGCGCGGCTACCCCGCCGACAAGGTTGACGATTTCACAAAAATGGGTGCGCTGCCGAACGGGTTGGATTTCGTGCAGGATGGCGATATGGATATCATCGCCACGCCGACCGATTTTATTGGTATGAACTACTACAACCGTAATATCTATCGCGCCGAGGGTTCAGACAATGACCCGCAG
>JAICQC010000538.1 GCA_025938055.1 Anaerolineales bacterium
AGCCAGATCGCCTGATACGAGGTCGAGCATTTGAATGCTGCCGGACACGATGTCGTTTTCCCTCGTTCCGCTGAGATAGATCAGTTTCCCTGTCAGATTCAGGTGATCCCAGGTGACCGGTACCTGAGTTGTCGGAAGGAGCGCCGTGGGTGATGTCACGGAACTGCTTTCAACGGTAGGTGGTGTCGTTGTTGTTTGATCAAGTTCAATGGAACAACTGGTTATAAACAGCGCAAAAAGCAGTATGTGTGTGCAATTCATTTTCATGGACAATATCGTTTCCTATGCCAGTTTCTATTCCGGCGCGAGCGTACGGATAAAATTTACCAGATGCCAGCGGTCGGTATCTGAAAGGGTGGATCTGAAAGCGGGCATCTGCGAACCGGGAAAACCGTTTGTGATCCACTCGAAGAGTTGAGCATCTGGGTGCACGCCGGGAATAGCATGTTGTGTCAGGTCCGCAGGGCGAGGGTTGAGGGTCACTCCCACGGGACCATCACCTTTGCCAGTCTCTCCGTGGCATGCCGCACACTCTGTGGAATACAATTCCTGACCCCTTGTAATGGATTCGCTGTTGGGTGGAATGGGATTCATACGTACGGTTTCTACGGGCATGGGCTTTGTCAGAGAAAAGACACTTATTCCAAGCAGGAGTAACGTTAAGGGAGCGCCAAGACCCCATCGCAGCCCGCGTGGAGCCTGGATGGACGCCGTCAGCAGACCCGCGAGCAGGCTTATCAATAGGAGGAGCAAGCCTGCCTGCCTGATTAAAACAGATGTTTCCTGCCCTGAGTCAGATTTGCGCAGCGAAATATTGAAACTTGAAAATGCATCGAACCTGTCCTCGCGCCGGACCACTGCCTGAATCTGCCAGTCCCCCGCCAGACTCAAATACGTGCCTCTGGCGCTGAAGCTTCCATCGCCCTGACCGATCAACTCCAGCTCGGATGGCGCCACGGTGGACTGATCTGACGTGAAGCGCAGTAACACTTCCCTTGCAGAGAGGAGAGGCTGTCCATTCTCTGCCAACTGAAGAGTAAACGTATTTTGTCCCACACGCCCGGGCGAGATGCGAAGGCTCATCTGTAGATCGTCCACCCGCGCGGACCGGGTGAGGTCTATATTAAAGGCTACGACCCTGGCTGGTGGTATATAGGTCAGGAAACTCACATTTGCCAGGAGTAGGGCCGCAAATGCGAGGTCTACCATGAGTATCTTTCGGAAGCGTGAGACGAGGCTGGTCTCCACAATGCCCTGCAGGCGATCGCGCCGCAGGCGCGGCGAAATTACCAGAAGGTTGAACGCGCCAACAATCAGCAGCCCCACAACGAAGGCTTGCTTGACGAGAAGGACGTGTCCATAGAGGCTGCTGAGCAGTGCAGACCATGAGCCTACTCGCAGATGCGCCGAGTAAAAACCGGTAAAACCAATGAGCGCAACAAAAAGAATTGCATGGATCGAGAACCGGGAAATTAGCAGGGATATCAACCTGGTGCTCGTTGAACCTTCCAGCTTCTGAAGAAGGCGAACGCCTGTAAACAAGTAAACAATTCCACCCAGCCAGAACGTCATGCCGACGAGGTGCAGCCAATCCCCGAGCATGGGAAGAAGTGGTCGTACTTCGGTGGCTGCATGGCTCGTGAGGGTGACCGTACATAACAATGCCAGGTTGACTGCAAATGCTACTCCGTCTTTCCAGCGGGATGCTGTTCCCGCGGCAAGCCAAACAGCCAGCATCGCGAGAGCAAGGCGAGCCAGCCAGATGCTCCCCAGGCGCGTTTCTGTCAATATGCGGCCTGTCTCCGGTTCCCATGGAAACGCCAACTCCTTCGCCGCCGATTGACCTGCCTGGGACAACATGCCAACTCCAACCGATAGAAGCAACCCAATCAAGGCAACATGGTACAGGAGGATCCAAATTTCCGGCTTATGCACTGGACCAGACTGGATCGCAGGATCCCAAATGAGCGTAATGAAAAGTCTTTGTCCCACCAGGAGTGCCAGCGAAGCCAGCAACAGGAACTTGGAAGCCAGCGCAGTAAAGGGAAGGCGTGCAGTTGAGCTTTCTGGAATCGCCTCCACTGCTGCGGCATTCTCGTCTCCTACTGCAAAGGGGAAGGACCCCACGGTTTGGTGCCCGTCTACCGTGGAGAGCGCTTTCCATGTCACGGTATACACGCCATCCGGAAGTGCATGCAGGGTAACGGTCATGCGGGTTGGATCAGCCGGGTCGACACGCACGTCTCCCGCGTCGACGACGCGATTGCTTGAGTCGAATACCTCGATCGTGCTGAGGCCTGGCTCCAGCGTCTCTGTAAAGAAAAGTTCCACCTGCACAGGAGCTTGCGGTAACACGGAATTCGCCGCGGGATTGGAGCGCAGGAGGACAGCATGGGCAGAGACGGAAGGCACCGCCCAGAGGCTGTATATCAGGACGATGATCAGGCAGAGAGCCCGTCCTTTGAATTTCATGGCAATCGAAGGTGAGAACGGAACGCGATTCAACGAACTTTTCGATGAGCGCTGACCCCCAGCCCAACACCGACCAGCCCCAGCAGGACGGCAAGCCAGGTCAGCCAATCACCTGTCCCAGTGCTTGCCTCTTGCTCTGAGGATTCGAGACTGGGGAATTGAAGCATGTCAACCGGCTGGACTTCCTCCGGGTGAACCTCTGCGTCGGCATCTGTTTCGCCTAATTTTCCACCCAGGGTGATGGTGTATTCTCCGGGAACGGTGGGAAGAATAGGAGCCATGAATTGCCCCGGCGATTC
>JAICQC010000255.1 GCA_025938055.1 Anaerolineales bacterium
GAGACCCGGCGCGCCGGTAGTGTCGCCCACCGGGAAGAAAAGTCCGTATTCTTCCGCCAGCGCGATCTCTTCTGCCATTACCTCCAGCGAGCCAGGCTGAATGGAGATCAGAACGAAGTCTGCATCGTGGAGTGCGTCTTTCAAGTCCGGCACAGCGCGATAGCGCCAGCGCGATACAACCCTGGCATGGTTCGATTCGTGCAGCCAGTTTCCTAGCTGCTCGTTTAGGCGGGCAGATTCCATATCAATATCATAGAGCGCGACCTCGCCGGTCAGGTCCGGGCAAAGCGCAAGGTCGAACATCAGTTTGCGCGCCCAGTCGCGGCTGCCGCCGCCGATATAGGCAATCTTGAGAGGAATGGGTACGGTCATTTTGAAAGGGAGAGACTGGCTCTGTTCAGTATGCTTCGACTACAGGTCTCTACGTGCATTCGACCTTCCGCTCAGCGCGAGGAAATTGTTTCAGATTAAGGCGGGCGGTTTGTGAGCCGCCCGCCTTTTTCCAGCACGGGACCGTTACTCAAGGAGTCCGGCGTCGACCAACGCCTGTTTTGCAGAAGCTTCGTACTCTGCAGCACCCAGCGCGTCGAGACCGGCAAGGTACTCCGCCCACGTCTCTTCGTTAAGTTCCTGCTGCCCGAGCACAAACTGGAGCATGCCTTCGTTATAGAAGCGGTCGAAGTCAGCTGCATTGGCAGGCGGCAGAATCACCTGAATCCCGCGTCCATCCACCCAGGGCTGTTCCTGGAAGAACTGGAGGAAATTCATCGGCTCCATCAGGCGTCCGTTGAGGGTTTCGTAGGTGGGATAACGAGCGGCAATTTCCTGCTCGGAGTTATAGAAGACGAGCTGGTTGCGCATCTGCGTGAAGGGTTGGCGTTCGGGGGCAGTGTACGCCTGGGCAGGATCAAGCCCATCAGTGGAGATGTTGCCGTTGTCATCGATGATGAAGTTCACGCCCTCTTCGCCAAAGCCCAGCAGGTAGTAGCCATCAGTGGCGATCCACTCCAGCAGGCGGGCGATCGCTTCCCCTTTACCGGCAGCCGCAGCCTGCTGTGAGACCGCGAAGATATTGCCTCGTCCGGTGTACACACCGTAGGATGCTTCTCCATCGGGCCCCTGCGGTGCGGGCAGCGGGATCCACTCTCCATCGGGGAAGTTCGTATCGAACGGTTCATAGTTGGATTGGTTGGTGAGAGCGGCGAAGTCCTCCCACATAATGCCGAACGAACCCTGTTTCCAGCGAGCGCGGAAGTCATCGCGCGTCAGCGTGGGCCAGTCAGGATCGATCACCCCGGCATCCACCAGCGACTTGAAATAGGCAAGCGCTTCCGGGTATTGTTCGCTTCTGACATTAAGCCCGAAGCTGGCGGGGTCGGTAAAATTCCAGACGCCCGGAACGCCCCATGCGCCCATGATGAAGTCGAAGCGATTGCCGAGTCCCGGTCCGTTGATAAAACCGCCAAGCCCGTAGGTGTCGTTCTGGCCGTTCCCATCAGGGTCTTGTTCGGTGAACGCCGTAGCGACTGCGAGCAGTTCTTCGGTTGTTGTGGGCGCTTCGAGTCCCAGGTTATCCAGCCAGTCCTTGCGGATGACAAAGCCTTCGCGCTTCGGCAATGGAGGCGGTTCCGGGAAGCCGTATTGATGACCGTTGAAGGTGACCAGGTCAAGCGCCAACGGATCGTTGTAATGCGTCTCCACGCGCACAGGCATGAGCAGCATCAAATCCTCAACGGGAGCCACCAGCCCGAGATCCACGAGACGCACCAGGGCGCCGCGCGCGTCATTGTTCGCGCTGACCATCTGGAACAAGTCGGGCAGGTCGTTGGCAGCCGCGGCGGCGTTTAGTTTCGCTTCGCCATCTTCACCGGTAGGCACAATCACGTAGGTCAGGTTGATGTTGAGCTCATCGCGGATGATGTCGTAGGCGACCCAATCATCGGGTGGCGCGCCAGCTTCTGTCACAGTTGCCTGCGCCCAAAGTTCGATATCAACAGGTTCCGGCGGTGTTGTCGGTTCGGGCGCTGCAGTCGGTTCTTCAGCAGGTGGTTCGGTGGCCGGGGCTTCTGTGACGGGCGCCTCCGTCGGAGCAGCCGGCGCACATGCCGCCAGGATCTGGCTGAGTACCAGAATAAATACGACAAGGACCATTTTCCAGTTTTTCATCTTCTTCTCCTTTTGGTTGTTGGAAAGAGATTCTTACTCCTGGATTCTGTAGAGCAGGAGCAACAGGATGGATGGGATAGTATGTTTATTCCTTTACACCTCCAACCAGGGTACCCTTGGTGAAATAGCGCTGGATCCACGGATAGATCAGGAACATGGGGATCATGGTGATCAGCACACCGGCAGCTTTCAGCGACTCAAGCGACGATGAGCTAAAAGCGTTGTATTCGACGTACTCGTTGAAACTGGCTGAGATCAGAATATTGCGCAGCAGGACAGGTAAAGGCATCAGGTCGTTATCGTTCAAATAGAGCAGCGGCGTAAAGAACTCATTCCAGAAGTACACCGCGTAGAACAAGCCGATCGTCAGCAGGATGGGCTTCGACAGCGGTAGTATCACATGCCACAGGATTTGCAGTTCGTTCGCGCCGTCCAGCCGGGCGGCTTCCTTAAGGTCATCAGGCAGGCCTTCAAAGAAACTCATCATCACCAGAGTGTTATAGACGCTGACGGCGGGCGGCAGGATGATGGCAAGATAATTGTCCGTCAGCTTCATCCCGGTGATCAACAGGTATACGGGAATCAACCCGGGACTGAAAAGATAGGTAAAGAGTACGATCATCATGATCAATTTGCGCCCGGGCAGGTTGCGGGTGGAAAGTCCATAGGCGAGTGGGATTGTGAGGAACAGGCTGATGGCGGTCCCCATCAACGTGATCACCACACTGTTGAACGCCGCCCGTGGAAACATCGAATGTCCCAGCAGCTGCCGGAAGGCTTCCGCGGTCCATTGGGTGGGCGAAAGGAAGAAAGGCACGCCTTCCCGCGTATAAATATCGAGCGGCACGAAAGCCGTCACGATCACACGCCAGAAGGGGATCAGGATGGTGAGCAGGATGACCGTCAGGAAGATCGCCAGACCGATTTGAAACACGATTGCGTCGCGGGTTCTTGTCTGCAACATGGCGGCTCTCCTAGTAAAGACTCTGCTGCGCCATACGCCTGGCGACCCGGTTTGCAACCAGGATCAACACCAAGCCAATGATGCCTTTGAAGAAGCCCACGGCGGTTGCCAGGCTAAACTGGAACTGGAGGACGCCCTGACGATATACCCACGTATCGATGATGTCTCCCACGCTGTAGACGGGCACCGAATACAGCACAAAGATCTGGTTGAAGCCCGCTTCGAGAATATGCCCCATACGCAGCAACGTGACAAGCACGATCACTGGCAGGATGCCTGGCAGCGAGATATACCAGATGCGCTGCAACGGCGTTGCACCATCCACGGCGGCAGCTTCATAAAGGTCCGGGCTGATCGCCAGCAGAGCCGCAAGATACAGGATCGTGCTCCAGCCTGTCTCCTTCCAGATGTCCGAAAGGATGACGACCCAGCGGAAATGGTCGGGAGAGGTGAGGAATGGAATCGGTTCTCCGCCAAAGCTTTCGATGACTGAGTTTAATAATCCGTTGCCTGGCGAGAGGATGGTCAGCATGACCCCGAACATGATCACCCAAGAGAGAAAATGCGGCAGGTAGATCACCGTTTGCACGAAGGTCCGGAAGCGGTAAAACCACGTCTCATGGAGGGCGATCGCACAGATCACCGCCAGCGGCAGCCCCAGGACAAGCTTTGCCACGCTGAAGATGATCGTGTTCGTCATCAGATCCGTGAAGTAAAACGAGTTGACGAAGGTCTCGAAGTGCTTGAACCCCACCCACGGGCTTCCGACGACGCCCAGCAGCGGCTTGAAATCCTTGAAAGCGATCTGCGCGTTCCATAGAGGTCCATATTTGAAGACCAGAAAGTAGATAATCGTTGGCAGCATCAGGAAATAGAGCCAGCGCTGCCGCCACATACTGCGCAGTAATTTTTTGATATTCAATTTTCCCGCGGATGAGACTTTGGATGGAAGCGTGAGGGTTTTCACTGTCATTTGTATTCTCCAATAAAGCAGGTTTCGGGTCGTTCACAGCCCAAACCGCCTTCACCTGAAGAGATGATGCAGAGAATCACAATAGCATCGTAGCAGGTGGGGCTTGGATTTTGGCGTTGCCCACTTGGACAAAACCGTCCTGCTTGGGTGGCTGCTCCTGGCGCCTGCGCACTGCAAGCTACCAGATCGACCAATCCATAGTAAACTTATTTTGCAGAGTACCACACACATGTCTTACAAGGACAGTTCAACGGAGCCGTGATTCTGCTGGAATCACGGCGGAGAAGTGTATCCATCTGAGGTAACACGCAGCCATGCCGACATCTCCAGCCACTGAGCGAGCAACCCTGGGATTTCTGCTTGCGAGCCTGCACACCGGCGCCAGCCTCGTCATCTGGCCCAGCCTGCTGGACGCTGCCGAGCGCCACGACGCCAATCTCATCTGCTTCCCGGGGGGACGCCTGCACGCTGCGGATTCCTTTGAAACCCAACGAAACGCAATCTTTGATCTGGCAAGCGACAAACGCCTCGACGGCTTGATCACCTGGTCCTCCTCTCTGGGCGGCGTGCTCGGACCCGCCGAGATTCGAGCCTTCCACCAACGCTACCATCCCCTCCCGATGGTCAGCCTGGCACAGTTCATGGAGGGCATGCCAACCGTCTCGATCAACAGTTACCTGGGTATGCGTGCGCTGCTCGTCCATTTAATAGAAGAGCATGGGTTCCACCGTCTCGCATTTATCCGCGGACCCGAGGAACATTACTATGCGCAGGAACGCTACCGCGCCTATCTCGATGCCCTGCAAGCCTTCAACCTGCCTCTCATCCCCGAACTGGTGACCCGCCCTCTGCCCTGGGAGGGAGGCGTCGAAGCGATCGAGATCCTGCTCGACGAACGCGGACTGAAACCCGGCAGGGATTTCGATGCGGTCGTTGCGGTAAGCGATATGATGGCGCTCTGGGCAATGAAGACCCTGCAGGGGCGCGGCTTCGAAGTCCCCACGGAGGTGGCGGTCACCGGGTTCAACAACACAATCGAAGAACGGCTGGCGACCCCGCCGCTCACCACCGTGGACCTTCCGTTTTATGAGCAGGCCTCCCAGGCAATGGAACTGCTCCTGCAGCAGTTGCGCGGGGAATCCGTCCCGGCGTTGATCACGCTGCCGTCCCAGCTGATCGTACGGCAGTCGTGCGGCTGCCCGTCCGCAGCTATCGCGCTGGCATCGTATTCTCCGTTCGATGAAACAGAAAATGCCGAAGAGAAGTTCAGCCTCGATGAAGTGCGGACGGGCTGCCTGGCAGAAATGCAGGCGGTGACCGGTCTTGATCAGCAGAAGGCGGACGAGTGGCTGGGTTCCATCTTTGACGCCATCCTCCAGGATACCTCGCTCAACAAAGGTCACAACAAAGTCCGTTCCATCTTTTTATCCGTTATGGGCAGCGTCATCGATCAGGGGATGGGTTCCGCCCATGACGTGCTGCGCTGGCAAAACGCGATTTCCGTCCTGAGGCGTAGCGTTTTGCAGTACGTCCCGGCATCAGAAAGAATGCTGGTGGAGGAATTGCTTTCACAGGCGCGCGTGGTTGTCGGAGAGGCGGTCCAGCGCTCGCTTGCCTACGCACAGTGGCAGGCAGATCGCGAGACCGAGCATTTCCGTGAGACGAACCGCGCCCTGCTGACAACGTTCGATGTGCAGCAGCTCACCGACGTACTCGTCGAACGATTGCCCACACTCGACATCCCGAGCGTCTACCTGATCACGTATGAAGAGCCCACTGATGCCGAAGTACCCGAGCAGGCGCGTCTGCTGCTGGCGTACACCGACGGGGAACGCGCCTCCATCGAGGAAGGCGGGCTGCGGTTTTCCACGCACGAGATCGTCCCAGCGGAGCTTCTTCCAAAGGACCGCCGGTACAGCCTTGTGGTGGAGCCGCTGTACTTCCAGGATAAATCGCTGGGATATGTGGTCTTCGAGATCGGTCCGCACGATGGCAATATCTACGAATTACTCCGCAACAATTTAAGCAGCGCCCTGCAGGGAGCTATGCTCTTCCAGGAGATCCAGCAAGCCCGCCTTGATGCGGAAAAAGCGGACCGCATCAAGACCCGCCTGCTGGCAAACGTCAGCCACGAAATGCGCACACCGTTGAATATCATCACCGGCTATACACAAAACGCGCTGCAAGCCCCAAACAAATATGGCAGTGAACTTCCCTCTTCATTGCAAAACGATCTGCTTCAAATCCAAAGCAACGCCGAGCACCAGCTGCGCGTGATCAACGACCTGCTGGATCTCTCGCGCGCCGAAATCGATGAGCTCGATCTCTCCCTTGAGCTGCTGGACCCGCGCCAGTTGCTGATGGACGCGTTCCACAGCCTTGCCGGTCAATCCACCTCCCCAGACATCGAGTGGAAGATCGAGATCCCGGAGCGCCTGCCGCAGATCAGAGCCGACGCCGTGCGCCTGCGGCAGATCTTCCTGAACCTGCTGAGCAATGCAAGGAAATATACGGAGCGGGGGCTGATCACGCTGGGTGCAGAGGTGGCGCCGCCACAGATCCATTTCTGGGTAAGTGACACCGGGCTGGGCATCGACGCGGAACAAAAGGACCATATCTTCGAACCTTTTGTGACGATCAATGACAACCGCCGCATCGCAGGGGGAATCGGGCTGGGACTCTCGATCACGCGCCATCTGGTTGCGCTGCACGGCGGCACGATGAATCTGGACACCCAGCTGGAGCAGGGTTCCACCTTCCACATTTACCTGCCCCTCCCTGCGCTCGACCAGGAGAAGCCTGCC
>JAICQC010000186.1 GCA_025938055.1 Anaerolineales bacterium
CCGAGGAAGTGCGTAAAGCCGGTGCAACCATTTACCTGGGACACCATCCGCGCAACTTAACGGGTGTGGACTGGGTGATACGTTCCTCTGCCATCACCGATGACAACCCTGAGGTCAAGGCGGCGAACCGTAACGGAATCCCCGTGTACAAGCGCGCCGATTTTCTCGGTCGCCTCATGGAAGAGAAAATGGGCATCGCCGTTGCAGGAACGCATGGCAAAACGACCACCACCGCCATGACTGCCTGGGTGCTCACCAAACTGGATCGCGATCCATCGTTCATTGTCGGCAGTGTAGTGAACGGACTCAACGTCAATGCCCATGCCGGTAAGGGCGAGACCTTTGTGATCGAAGCCGACGAGTATGACAATATGTTCCTGGGACTCAAACCGCAGATCGCGGTCGTCACGAGCATTGAACATGACCATCCGGACTTCTTCCCCACGCTTGAGTCGATGTACCGAGCCTTCGAAAAGTTTGTGGAACTGCTTCCTGAGGAAGGGTCGCTGATCGTGTGTGCCGAGGATGCCGGTGCAGCTGCGTTGATCCCGCATGTGCGCCGAATTGGGCGGAACGTTATCTCCTACGGCGTGCAGGGTGATATGACGATCAACACTCCTCTGTGGGTGCAGGCGCGTGACATAAAGGCAAATAAGCGCGGCGGCTATGACTTTACAGCCACCACCAATCTGGCAAGCAAGACCTCCGGCTCCGTCAAGGTCTCACTGCAGATACCGGGTCAGCATAACGTCCGAAACGCGCTGGCAGTGCTGGCGGTCATCAGTGTATTGGGTCTGTCACGTCGGAAAGCCGCGCAGGCATTGGCTGAGTTTACCGGCACAGGGCGTCGCTTTGAATTGCGCGGTGAGGTGAAGGGTATCAGCATCTATGACGATTATGCCCATCATCCCACGGAGATCCGCGCGACGCTCTCAGGCGCGCGGGCACGCTTCCCGAAGTCGCGCATTTGGGCAGTCTGGCAGCCGCATACCTACTCGCGTACTCGCACGCTCTTTCTTGACTTTGCGCGCGCCTTCAAGGATGCGGACAAGGTCATCGTCACCGAGGTGTACGCGGCGCGTGAACCCAAAGAGGAGTTCACCTCGGCGGAGATCGTAAGCGCCATGCCGCATCTCTCTGCTCGTTATGTGAAAACATTGCCCGAGGTGACGGAATATCTGCTGGAGAACCTCGAGTCCGGTGATGTGGTTCTGGTGCTCTCAGCTGGCGATGCAGACCAGGTGAGCACCGACGTAGTGAAAGGATTACAAAGTGCCGCATAGTTTTCTCAACTTTACTTTGAACAGAGGAAAGCGGTACAGGAAAGGTAGTTGGATTTGATGACTGATGAAAAGGAAAAGAAGCCGCTTCACGCTGAGACCTTCTTTCTGCCAGCGTTAAAAATGTTCCTTGCCTTCTTTGACAAGGAATCCCAGCAAAGCGAAAAGCAGGATGTTGAGACTCAGGAAAAAGCGACGGAAAAAGACCTCGAAAAACTGATCGAGAAGTTAAGTGAAAAGGAAGAGTGAGTCAAAAATGGTTGCTTTCGTCCATCCGATAGATGTGTTGTACGCCAAGCTTGGCGACAAGGTGAAAGAGAATGTCTCTCTTGCGCCGTACACATCCGCGCGCATCGGCGGACCCGCAGATATCCTCATCACAGCTGAATCTGCCGATGAGCTGGCGCGAACCATCAAGTTGTTACAGAAACAGGAATTGAATTACATCCTTCTCGGCGGCGGCTCGAATGTGCTGGTCAGCGACCGGGGCGTGCGCGGCGTGGTGGTGCTGAACCGCGCCAGGGGCGTCCGCTTCCATAACGGTGACGAGCCCTCGGTCACGGTGGAGTCGGGCGTCATCTTTAGCAATCTCGCTAACCGTTGTGCCTCCAAGGGATTCGCCGGGCTCGAGTGGGCGACTACGGTCCCGGGCACGATTGGCGGCGCAGTTTATGGGAATGCCGGCGCGTTCGGCGGCGATATGGCTGGCAACCTGATCTGGGCTGAAATACTGACAGAGGACGGCCGCGAAAAATTTACCGCCGAGCAGCTGGGTTACGGCTATCGTACAAGCATCTTGAAACACGGCGAACTGGATGGAGTCGTCCTGAGTGCAGAACTGCGATTGGAAAACTCCACCAAAGAGGTAGTGACCGCAACCATCGAACAGTTCGGCGCGCATCGCAAAGCTACCCAGCCTCCCGGCGCGAGCATGGGCTCGATGTTCAAGAATCCGAATGGCGATTATGCCGGGAAGCTGATCGAAGCGGCAGGTTTGAAAGGCACCCGCATTGGCAACGCGGAGATCAGCCCGGTCCACGGAAATTTCTTTATCAACCACGGCACCACCAGAGCCGAAGACATTCGCGCCCTCATTGAAGTAGCCATGAAGACCGTGAAGGAAACACAGGGCGTTGATCTGGAGTTGGAGATCGAACTGGTTGGAGTATGGTAAGTCGAGACGAGAGATTTGAGACTGATGACTGATACGAAACTTCATGTGGCAGTGATATTTGGTGGACGTTCAGGTGAGCACGAGGTCTCGCTGATGTCCGCGCGCTCGGTGCTCTCGGTGCTGGACCCTGCCCGGTATGAAGTGACTCAAATCGGCATCACGCAGGAAGGCGCCTGGCTCACCGGCGCGGATGTCCTTCAGAAGTTTGAGAGTAAGCAGATAGCTGGATTGCTCCCAGTGGCTATCTTCCCTGATCCTACTGAAAAAGGCATGTACGCGATGGAAGGCATGTCCGGGTTCCGCAAGTGGGCGAACATCGATGTCTTCTTCCCGGTCTTGCACGGCACGTTTGGGGAGGACGGAACTCTGCAGGGTTTGTTCGAACTGGCAGATGTGGCGTATGTGGGCGCGGGCGTTGCTGGTTCCTCGGTGGGCATGGACAAGGGTATCTTCAAGGACGTGATGATCGCCAATCAGATTCCCATTGTCGATACGATGGTCGTCCTGCGGGCTGAGATCGAACAGGATCTGATGGCTGTCATCCAAAAGGCAGAGGCGATCGGCGAATATCCGTTGTTCACGAAACCTGCCAACCTGGGCTCCTCGGTGGGTGTGACGAAATGCAACAACCGCTCCGACCTGCAGGAAGGTTTGATGGAAGCTGCCTCCTTCGACCGGCGCGTGTTGATCCAAAAAGGTGTGAAGAATGTGCGCGAGATCGAGGTCAGTGTGCTGGGCAATGATGAGCCCATCGCCTCGGTCTGCGGTGAAGTGCTGCCAAGCCGTGAGTTTTACTCGTACGAATCAAAATACATCGATGGCACCTCCGGATTGTTAATTCCTGCACCACTGCCGGATGAAGTCAGTGAATGCATCCGTGAATATGCGGTGCGCGCCTACAAAGCCATCGATTGTGCAGGCATGGCGCGCGTCGATTTCTTCGTTGAGAAAGACACGAACCGGGTGTATCTCAACGAATTGAACAGCATCCCCGGCTTTACCAAGATCAGCATGTATCCCAAGCTCTGGGAAGCCAGCGGGCTGCCTTATCAGAAACTTGTGGATCGATTGATCGAACTGGCGATGAAACGCAAAGCAGAACGTGACCGCACGTCGCATACGTATCGGAGTAACGCATGAGCAGAAAGAAAGACCTCTCTCGCGCGGATCTCGTCCGTCTGCGCCGCGAACAGGATAGCTCGAAGCGGGTCGAGCGCGCCAGGAAGGAGTCCACCCGCTCGGCGCCGGTGACGTCCCGCCGCAAGGACAAGACACAACCGAGACGCAAGTCTGCGACTGCAAACACAGGCACCACCCGCAGCGCGCGCCGCCGCTTCCAGAATGCGCTCCTGCCGGTCGCGCCAGACGCAGAGCTGCGCGGCATCAGTATTGCCCGCCCGCATCTCGGAAGGCGTCTGCCCGCCTTCCTTGTGGTAGCACTGCTGGGCGCTGTACTTTATTTTGCCTTCAACCTGCCGCAGCTGCGCGTCGCCGCGGCGCAGGTGACCGGCAACCAGATGTTGACCCCGGCAGAGATCAACTCCGCGCTGGATATCGAAGGGGAGCCAGCCTTCCTGTTGATCCCTGCAGAGCTGGAGAAACGATTGCTCCTGAGCTACCCGGAGCTGGTCGCCGCCAAAGTGGATGTGACCCTGCCCAACGTTGTCTCGGTACAGGTCGTCGAACGGAAGCCTGTCATTCGCTGGGAGCAGGGAGACGGGTACACCTGGGTCGCAGAGGATGGTGTGGCGTTCCGTCCGCATGGAGAGTCATCCAGCTTGATCTCGGTTGTCGCCTCCTCCGCGCCGCCCATCGAGGGCATCGTCTCTCCAGACTCGCTTGCGCCCACTCCGTTCCTTGCGCCGGAGCTTGTGCAGACATTGCGAGGATTGGCGAGTCACGTGCCGCCTGGGGCATCGATTCTGTACGATGCAGGTTTTGGCTTTGGCTGGAATGACCCGCGCGGCTGGAAGGTTTATTTTGGGATGAACGCAAGAGATGTGGAGCTGAAGATGCGCGTGTATGACTCGATGGTGGCGTCTCTGACGCAGAGAGGCATTCAGCCTGCATTGATCAATGTGACGTATCCGACCGCGCCATATTACAGGTTGAGCGAGTAAATAAAGGTACTTATGGAAGAAATCGTTGTAGGCATAGATGTTGGTACGACCAAAGTGTGCACGCTCGTGGGACGAGTGGAGGACAGCAAATCCATTCGCATCCTGGGTGTTGGCATCGAACCTTCTGAGGGCATCAAGAAGGGCATGATCGTGGACCTGGCGGCGGCTTCGCAGGCGATCACGCGCTCTGTGGAGAAAGCGGAGTCCACCTCGGGGCTGGAGATCACGTCTGCGCTGGTGAGCATGGCAGGCGCGCATGTTTCCTCGGTCAACAGCCGGGGCGCGGCAGCTGTCAATGGGAATGTGATCGAGCAGTTCGATCTGACCCATGCGCTGGAACAGGCACGCGCCGTGGCGATCCCGCATGACCGCGAGATCATCCACGTCATCCAGCGCGGCTTCACCGTGGACGGGCAGGACGGCATCCGCAACCCCAAGGGGATGCATGGCTACCGCCTGGAAGTGGAGGCGCACATTATCACCGCCTCCGCGGCGACTGGCGACAACCTGCGTCAATGCGTGGGCGCGGCGGGTGTGGAAATCCAGCAGTTTGTATTGAATCCGCTTGCCTCCGGCGAAGTCGTGCTCACCGAGCAGGAACGCGAGATGGGCGTGGCAGTCTGCGACATCGGAGGAGGAACCACCGACCTGGCGATCTATGTGGACGGCGACGTCTGGCACACGATGGTCTTGGCAGTCGGTGGGAATCATGTGACGCAGGATATTGCTCACGGTCTGCGGCTGTCCTTCGAGCAGGCCGAAGATGTCAAGAAGCAGCACGGATACGCCGTCCGCTCGAGTGTTGGCTCGGAAGAATATTTCACGATCAGACCATTCGGCGAGGACCGCCCGGTGCAGATCAACCGCCAGGATCTGGCACATATCATCGAAGCGCGCATCGCCGAAATCTTTTCGCTCACGTTGCAGGAGATCAAGCGCTCCGGGTATGACGGTCTCCTGCCGGCAGGCATGGTGCTCACCGGCGGCACGTCCGCACTGCCGGGTATCAAACGGACTGCTTCTGAAGTGTTGAACATGCCGGTCCGCACGGCACAGCCCGAGAATTTATCGGGCCTCGTGGACCGCTTGAATTCCCCGGCTTATTCGACCAGCGTCGGACTGCTGCGCTGGGCAATGTCAATGCAGGACCAGGATCTGGGTGGTGGTCGCAGCCGCCGCACGAAAGGAGAAGTGAATATGGATGTTGTCAAAAAGTGGATCGGAAGGATTTTGCCGTAACCTGGTCCCAACAGAGTTTGGGCATCGGGATGTGACCGTGGTAATTATTCATTTTGCTGCGGAATCAATCAAGACCTAATTTTTGATGGAGGTAGACATGGACTCGACCAGCAAGAAAGTAGAAGAGAAGGGAGCCGAAGCCTTCGCCCGCATTAAAGTGATTGGTGTGGGAGGCGGCGGTACCAATGCCGTCAATCGTATGATTGACGAAGGCATTCAGGGTGTTGAATTCATCTCGGTCAACACCGACGCGCAAGCCCTGATGCTCGCGAAAGCGCCGATGAAGGTGCGCCTGGGCGACAAGCTCACCCGCGGCCTCGGCGCGGGCGGCGACCCCGAGATCGGGCGCAAAGCCGCCGAAGAATCCGCAGACGAGCTGTACAACGTGCTGAAAGGCTCAGATATGTGTTTCGTCACGGCGGGTATGGGCGGCGGTACAGGCACCGGCGCGGCGCCAGTTGTCGCGCAGATCGCCAAGGAAAGCGGCGCGCTGACCATCGGCGTGGTGACTCGTCCGTTCACGTTCGAAGGCATGCGCCGCCTGCAATCCGCGGACGTGGGCATTGGCAAGCTCAAGGAACATGCCGATACGCTGATCGCCATCCCGAATGACCGCCTGCTGCAGGTAGCCGATAAGCGCGCCTCTCTGCAGGATGCCTTCCGCCTGGCGGATGACGTACTGCACCAGGGCATCCAGGGCATTTCAGAGTTGATCACGATTCCCGGCTTGATCAACCTGGACTTCGCCGATGTACGCGCCATTATGTCTGAAGGCGGCGCGGCACTGATGGCGGTTGGGAACGGTTCCGGCGACGAACGGGCGAAGAAAGCCGCCGAAGCTGCAATCTCGAGTGCACTGCTCGACATCACCATCGATGGTGCGCGCGGCGTGCTCTTCAATGTCACCGGTGGACCGAATATGACCCTCTTCGAGGTCAACCAGGCAGCAGCCATTATCCGTGAGACCGCGCACCCTGATGTGAACATGATCTTCGGCGCGGTCATCGACCCGAACATGGGCGATGATGTCCGCATCACGGTCATCGCGACCGGGTTTGATCGCAGTAGCATGCCGCGTCGCGCGCTGGAACGTCAACCGCGCGTGGAGACCCGCCGCTCGGATTCGTCAGCCTACATGCGTTCGTCTGAATCGGTGAGCGTTCACGCAGACCTGCAGACGGGTGAGACAAAATCTGCTGGCGCGCCCATGCCTTCGATGAGCAAGGACGATCTCGATATCCCGACCTTCCTGCGAAACCGTCGGTGATGTCGCGTAGGGAATGGCAGCCGCCGTTCCCTACGCGACACATTCAAATATTGGTCAAGTCCAGTTCCCCTTTGCCGGGGTGGTCTTGGCGTGCCTGGGCGAGGCACGTCGGGCTGCCCCGGCATTTAAGTTAATCCCTACCTTGCATCAGGTATTTCCCCCAAGTTGCTTCCATTGCAATTATGCTAAAATACAGGCAATGAAAGCCGTACTCCCCAAACCCGTTCATGCATCCTATCGAAGACATCGCCAGCAGCGGACCGTGCAGATCCTCCTGCCGATCGTACTGGCGGCGCTTGTTTTCCTTGTGATGGTGGTCCTGATCAACATCGCCACCTTTCGCGATAACGGCGATGTGGCGCGCTGGGCGGCGGTCTCCACCATCTGGATCGCCATCCCGATCTGCGTGATGGGATTTGTTTTTCTGGTATTGTTCGGCGGACTGGTCTATTTGATGGGACGTCTGCTCGGCATTGTTCCTACCTATACAGGCAAGGCGCAGGATTTCGTGCATAAGCTTGGCATCCGCATCCGCCGCGCCGCGGATATGACGGTGAAACCAATCATCTATCTTGATGGGGTTGGCGCGACCCTCAAAGCATTATTAGGAAGGAAATAGATTATGAATAACAGAGTTTTGCTCTTTGGCGCCCTGATCGGCGCCGCAACAGGAATCGTAGCTGCCATGATGCTCCAGCGCCGCGCAGAACGGACCGGGAGCGAGGTCAGCCTTTCCGCCGGGGAAGGGATTCAGATCGGCGTGATGGTGATGGGACTGCTGCGCGCCGTTGCCGGGCTGGCGGATAGAGAAGATAATAAGTAAGTCAATCAATTAATCTTGGTATAAAACAAGGGACACGATATGATCGTGTCCCTGTGGTTATTAACTACTTTAATACTCGCTGAGACGAGAAATCAATCTAAAAAGAATTCAATGAAGATTTACAAATACTGGGCTACCGAAAGGCAAAAGATCCTGATCGACGGCGTGGAGCAGGATATTACCTGCTACGGCGGGTCAAATGTTTCTGTGGAGGAAGCCCAACTCCGAGCAAAAGAAAAAGCGGAAAAAGTAAAGCGTAAGATCAAAGGGGAAAAGCATCTCTTCGACGAGTATGAGGCGGAGATCCGTGAAGAGATTTTGCAGATCATCGATGATCATTCCGCCATCACGCGGAACCGCTACGGCGCGCAGGTGTTGAACGCCGAACGTTTGTTGATCCTCGATATCGACAAGCCGAAATCATCCTTTGGCGATCTGTTCAAAAAGAAGGATGCCGGGCAGGATAAGCTCAGGATTTTCGAGATGGTCAGAAAGCTGGCTGCGACCTTGATGTACCAGGCGTATGGCTTCCGCATCTATGAGACGTTTCAGGGAGCACGCGTGATCGTGCTTGGCAAGGACTTCGACCCGCGCGACCGCGAGACGAATACTATCATGAGCGAGTTCAACTGTGACAGACTGTATGTGACCCTGTGTCAGAAACAAGCTTGCTTCCGGGCGAGGTTGACGCCCAAACCCTATCGCATGAAAATGCAGCGCTATAAGGTTCGTTTTCCGCGCGAGGGCGAGGATGCCGAACTTACCCAATGGCTGGCGGACTATGAAAGAGAGAGCCGGAACTTTAACGTTTGCAGGTTCATCGAGCAGGTTGGCGCGCGACACCACCTCGATGATGTGGTGCAGCTCCACGACGAGATCACCGGCGTAAATTTC
>JAICQC010000280.1 GCA_025938055.1 Anaerolineales bacterium
ACAGGTCTGCGTAGGACCTGTCCCATAAGTGAGGAGATGGTACACCTTGCGAAGGTTGGTGGAAAGCATCTACTTGTTTCCGAGCAACCTTCGCAAGGTTTTTTACAAAGTTAATCAGCAGCGGCTGGCTCGATGGCGGGTGCCGGGGAGCGATGGACTTTGTTGAGAACGATAAAGCCCAGGGTTGCCAGCATGCCGACCAGTCCGCAGAATGCCCAGAGCAAGTTTGGGTTTGCACTGTCCAGCATCAATCCGGCGAAGAACGGTCCCACCGTAAATGAAATGCTCCACGAAAGACCGGAGACTGCCATGTATCGTCCACGCATCTGCTCGGGCGCAAAGCTTGCCACCAGGGATTGCTGGAACGGCGTGACGACCATTTCACCGATCGTGATGATGATCATGGCGACGACGAAGAGGGCAAATGTTGGGACGAACCCGTACATGGCAAAACCGACCGCGTACAGCAGCGAACCGGCTGCCATCATCAGCATGGGGCGATATTTTTCGAGCCGGCGCGTCACCCAGAACTGGAACAGGACCACGATCATGGCGTTGATGCTAATCAGCCAGCCATATCGAATTTCGGGCAGCCCGTGCTGGTCACGCAGGAAGACGCCGAGGGTTGAGTTCATGTTCATGTACACAAGCGTCATCATCACAGTCACACCGATGAACGCCAGGAAGGGAGTGTCTTTGAAGACCCGCCCATAGCCAGCAAAGGTCTGCTTCATTGTCTCTGGCTTGGTGTGCGGAAGCGCCTGTGGTTTTGTTTCGGGCAGCGCGAGGAGCACAATCGCCGCGCTGATCAGGCTAATGACCGCGTCCACGATGAAGAGCGTGAGATAAGAGTTGGCGATCAGCAGACCCGCGATCGGAGGGGCGATGATGACGGCAAGGTTGAAGACCACGCGGATGATGCCATAGCCTTCGGCGCGTTTGTCAGGCGGCAGAAGGTCAGCGACCACCGCTTCGTGAGCGGGGTGACCAATACTGGAGAGCGTGCCAACGATCGCCACCACGCCGATGAAGATTCCCAGCGACGGCGCAAAGCCCATCCCCAGCGCGCTGAGCGAGGAGAGGACCAGGCTGAAGATGATCACAGACTTGCGTCCCATGCGGTCCGCGATCGCGCCACCGAGGGCGCTCCCCACCATCCCCGAAACCGAAAAGACCGCGAAGAGGATGCCCACCGTGGACATTCCAATATCGAATTTCTGGGTGAGGTAGAGCGCAAAGAACGGATAGAGCATGAACCCGCCAAGACGGTCGATGAATACAATGATGTTGTAGATCCAGAATGCGCGCGGGTATTCATGATAGATTTTTCTAGGCTTTCCAAGTAAATTATTCATTCTTCTCCGAACTGGGTAGATGAACCTTACTCTGCAGGTTCACTCTCTTGTTTTGCTCCGGTAACGATAAAAGGTTCCTTCATAAAACTCCCCCGGCGATAGGAGAGTTTTTACCGTCCCTGTGGACAGCATGGTCAGATGGACAGACCTCACATGCGTAGCGATGAAGATTCGCTACGCATGTGACCAGATTGTGCTGATTAATGGGCGAAGCTTCCAGTTGTCCTTTTGCTGCAATCTATGGTGGGAACTTCATAGCGCCTGCGAAGCTGTTTGCCGGTCGAGATCATCCAGTTTGCAAAGTTGAACATCCTGCGCTCGAACCAGCCGGGGCGATACACACGGGACTTGACGGCAATCTTTTCCAAACGAATTTGTTCTGCTTGTTCCAATATATCCTGACGGTGATATTCCGCCATAAAATCATTATGCCAGTTATTCATCAGTACTCCTTTGGCGAAACGGCTTAAGAACGATCCAGTAAAAAGGCGCTGACAGCCTTGAGTGTTTTCTCGATTCGATCTCTATTAAGAATGTAAGCCTTTGCTCCGTTTGCTCTCCTTTCCTGTAAGAATCCAGCGGCAGTCAGCTGCGACAGGTATCGTGACACGCTGGGCTGGCTCAGGTTGACCACTTCCATGATCTCCTGGGAGCGCAGTTCGCCGCGTTCCGCGATCAATTGCAGGATCTGCAGGCGCGTATCATCTGCCAGCGCCGAAATCCTGGAAACAATCTCTGCCCGGTCCAACTCAGGGACGCGTATCTCTGAGCCTTCTGGCAAATGTGCACCAAAGTAGATATAAAAGGTATCCTGGATCTTGTCCGCGCGCATGTATGGACCAATGTGAGCGTTGGGGATGAAGATCAGGTCCTTCGTGTCCTGGAGCTGCTTTCCCCATTTTGATTCCCATTTGGCTTCTGAGCTGACCTCCTTGCCAGTCACGAACTCAATGATCTCCATACGGGTCATGTCATCATAATCAATCTGGTTAAATGCCCTGGCAGATTCCTCCAGCATGGGACGGACACGGTTCCATTCTGTTTCCAGGTAATTCTTCCAGAACCAGCGGATATGCCCGGTAACCAGTTGTTTGAGCGCGGCAGGGTCGATCACATACTCATGGGCACGCGTTTCTACCTCTACATCCGTTGCTTCATCGCCGAAACGAGATCTTAAGAACTTCACATAGTTCCTGGCGGAAGATAAAACATCATCCCAGTCGACGGGTTGGTTTTTATCTTTTTGAGCTTCTTCCGTGTGACAAGCTTCCGCATACGCTTTCAGAAGGCGCTCTCGAAAGACGGATGGGGGAGTGGCTTCAAGATCACGTAGATAGGCTTCGAACGTCATTCCCGGTGCCTGCGGCATGATGGAATAGTGGAAGCCAATCGTCACAAGCTTGTGGCGAAAACGCTCCTCCGGGGACATTTGCAGGCGGGTCTTGGTGACCCATTCGTGGATGCCAGGTTCATCTTCGGCTTTCGAAATGAGAAGCATGCTTCCAAAGGCGTTGAGAGCGGGTTCGATCCGCACGATAGAGCTGGCTACTTTTGTTTTTTCCAAGTCAAGTACAAAGGGTGACATATGTTTTCTCCATTTATTGAATTATTCAAAAAATTGAATAATGTGCATATTTTAATTACTTTTCCGATTTTGTCAAGAGTAAAATAAAAACTCCCTGCCAGATTCTGGCAGGGAGTAAAGCATAAATTTACGGATTTATGGAGTGGGCGTGGTCTCCGCGCCTTCAACAGTCACCCCAACCCAGGTGAACACCCGTTTCTCGCTAATAGAGCCAGCCGACTCAAAAACCGGTTGCCCCTGCTCGTCCACGCCGTTCTGACGGACCGTCGTGACCCACCAGCGCATTACGTGTGCCAGATTATCGTTCGGGCGGAACGAAGTGGGCACGATGAATTTTGTATCCGTGACGTTCTCTGTAATGCGGCGTGCCTGACCAGATGTGACATCCTCGATGATCACCTGGTAGGCTTCGTTCTCGCGGAGGGTGCCGATGGATGCCCACTGCAGGGTCACCACGTCGTTTGCCAGGGTGAAGGCAGCGCCATCCGCAGGCAGGAGCAGGTTCGGTGCCTGATAGGGAGGCGGCAGCGTCGCGGTGGCGGTCGGTCCGGGCGTCGCGAAGCGCTCACACAGAGGAATTACGATCGTTTGCCCAAGGAAGACTGCGTCTGTGGAGAGACCGTTATAGAACTTGATGGCATCCTGCGGCACATTATAGTTTGCAGAGATTAGCCCGAGCGTATCGTTCTCTTGCACGGTATATTGCACCTTCTCGCAGGCATTGGCAGTCTGTGTGGCTTCGTTGGGAACATCTGTGGGTGGAGGTGCAGGAGTCGATGTCGGGTAGGGGATCTTAAGTGCTTGCCCCACCGACACAAAGCACTCCGAAGACAATTGGTTTTGCACGACAATGCTCTGCACGGAGATGCTGAAATTGGCGGCGATCACACCGCAGGTATCCCCATCGCGCACCGTGTAATCGAAGGGCGGCAGGGGCGTTTCCGTCGGGATAGAGGTGGCGGGCAGGGTTGCGGTCGTGGTGGGTGTAACCGTGCCCGTTTCTGTTGCGGTGCCTTCCGCCGTTGGATCGGTGAGCGTCGTCCCGGTGATGCCCGCCCGCAGGCTGAAATAGACAGCTGCCGCGCCGATCAGCAGGATCAGTGCCAGCGCGCCAAGAGCTGCCGGAAGGCTCAACGTGATCTCGGGCATGCGGCTCGCTTGCATACCCGTTTCCGCTTTTTTCGATTTTGTCGCGGCTTTCGCCGTGATTTCTGTGCCACAGACCAGGCAGCGTGTCGCGTTTTCGCTCAAGCGCGTGCCACACGTTGGGCAGATCTGTGATTTTTGAGTTGAAGGTTCCTGGAGCATACGGGCGGAAATTATACCATTGAACACCCGGGGGATTTTACGCTCTCAGCTGGCTGGGATTCGGGCGCTTCTCCGATGTCTCAGCCTGTTTTCAAGCCATTTGCATTCACTCCAGCCTTCGCCGCGTAGTCGCTGTAGCCGCCGATGAACTCGGTGACCTTCCCATCCTCCAGCGCGAAGATGCGGTTAACGGTGCGGTCCAGGAAGTAACGGTCGTGCGAAATGACCAGCACCGTCCCGTTGAAATCGTTCAGTGCGTTCTCCAGCACTTCCGCAGAGGCGATATCCAGGTTGTTGGTAGGCTCGTCGAGCAGGAGGAAATTTGCCCCCGAGAGAACAAGTAACGCCAGCTGGAGCCGGCTGCGCTCTCCACCTGAAAGCGACCCGATCCGCTGGGTCGCCTGCTGGTAGCTGAACAGGTAGCGGATGAGGAAGGAAACAGCATTCGATTCGCTCATGTTTCCCGCAAGGCGCACTGCGTCGATCAGCGTCTGGTTGAAATCCAATGTGTCATGTTCTTGCGCATAGTAACCAACCTTAACACTTGGACCAATCTTGATCTCTCCGGTCGTGGGTCCTTCCCCTCCAAGGATCAGCCGCAGCAGCACGGACTTACCCGCGCCGTTCGCGCCGATGAGACCCACGCGCTCGCCATGCCGGATCATGAAGTTGAGGTTATCGAGAATAATTCTGTCCCGCACCTCGACAGGCGCGGGGTACGACGCAAGCGCAGGAACCTGCTCAGGCAGGAATGATTTTCTCACGTCCACAAACTCCAGCACCTGGTTCGACCCGCGCCAGCCGTTCAGCGTCAGTCCCATTTTGCGGCGCTCGAGGAGCGGTCGCTCGATCTTGTCCATCCTCTCGATGCGAGCTTCCATATTGTGGATGCGAGTCGCAAATTTATCGTTGAAGACGACCCACTGCCTGTAGCGGTTGAGTGCCATTTCCAGCCGTGCGATCTCCCGCTGTTGGACCTGATACAGTTCCTCCTGCCGCGCCAGGCTTTCTTCTTTGTCGATAATGTATTCCGTGTAGTTTCCGATAAATGTTGTGATCCTGCCATCCTCGATCTCGGCGATGTGCGTGGCAACGGCATCCAGAATGTAGCGGTCATGCGAAATGATCACAACCGCGCCGGGATAATCGGTGATTAGTTTTTCCAGGTATGCCTTTCCCGGCATGTCGAGGTGGTTATCGGGTTCATCCAGCAACAGCACAGACGGGCGCGCCAGCATCAGCCGCGTCAGCCCGATCAGTTTCTTCTGCCCACCACTCAACGCACGGATGGGTTTCTCGAAGTCGGATTCCGGCAAGCCTAGCCCGCGCAATAGCTCTCGCACGCGGGAAGCATAGTTCTTCCCGCCGATGGACTCGTATTCCTCCAGCAGCTTGTGCTGGGCATCGAGGGCGCGTTCCAGTGACTTCGGGTTGTTGTACACCTGCGGATCACCCAGCTTGTTTTCGATGCGCTGTAATTCCATTTCGATCTCGGCGACGCGTGGATTGCCATCCAGCGCCAGCGCCAAGGCAGTTTTTTCAGGCTCGAACTCCGGATGCTGAGGAAGGTAGCCAACCGTCACGCCTTTGGCTTTGATGACGGCTCCGCCCTTTTCCGGGGAGTGTTCTCCTGTGATCAGCCTGAACAGGGAAGACTTCCCGGCTCCGTTCGGACCGATGAGACCGATCTTCTGGTCATGCTGGACCTCCCAGTTCAGGTTGCGGAAAATAGCATGAGCACCAAGGATGAGGGTAGCATTTGAAACTGTGATCGAGATCATGAGTACTCCAAAATTCTATCAAAAGACCTGACAGGTTTTCTGCACTTGGACAGGTCAGTTGTCTCTTATAAAACCTGTCAGGTCTGTACTGGGACTTAAACAAAAACGCCGTGGCGCTGCAGCGCCACGGCGTCAGAAAGCATAAGAAACGTTTACTTA
>JAICQC010000505.1 GCA_025938055.1 Anaerolineales bacterium
AAAGATCCTTTCCGGGGTCAATAACCGCTATTTCAGCCTCTGGCAAAAAAACCTTTCCGGGTTTTTTTCAGGAAGAACGAACCGGAAACTTATTGAACGGTTCGAGTCGCGCGTGCGATGTTTTGGCTATAGCCTCACCGATCTGGATTGGATCGGGCCAATCTCCCACTAAATCATGCAGCCTCCTCCACAAACTGCCATCTCGACTCCGCCGCAGGTCTTTCGCCACAGCCTGGATTGGCGTTTTTTGCTGCCGATCGCTGATCTTCACAAAGGGTATTTTCTCTTTGAAGATGACGTGGAATTAAGCCAGGCTCTTGAACATGTAGGCATCCATCCCTCACAGCGACTTTCCTTTTCAGACTTTAGAAATTCTAAGAACGATAAAAATTCTTTTCTGGTCTTGCCCTTTGGCTTGCCAACCGGCTTGGTAGGTACTCGATCTGCCGATCGGGTCGAATTCTTTTTCTCTGCCCGGCGATTCCTTGAAACTGGCGGCACTCTGTTGGTTGGATTTAATAACAGCCTGAGCTGGCATGCTCATTCCGGAACACAATATCATTCTTTTACACCTCATCGCCTCAAGAACGAATTAAAACAGACCGGTTTTATGTCCGTGGAGATATTTGGGGCGATGCCAAACCTGCAGATTCCAGAATATATTTTTGAGCTGGACTCCCGCACTCTGCGTTTTGCACTGCAAAACCGTTTCCGGCGAAAACCGGCTGTTTTGAGGGCATTGCGCGTTCTGTCAAGGACATTCGGCTGGAAGAGCCTGTTGCATTTTTTGCCGTGCTATTTTGCGGTCGCCACAGCCTAAGCCATGATGAAATCCTTCCTTGATGAGCTTTCTGATTTTGGTGCTTCGCTTTCCGAGGGAAAGCATAAACTGTTTTCAGCGCCTCTACGCTGGGTGAGTTTAGCGAATGGTGACGCAGACTTGCACGATAACGTAATTTTTTTTGGCTTCGATGCACAAGAGTCTGATCCTGTGTTGGTTGCAAAAGTCCCTCGCCTGGCCGAGAACGGCTGGATGCTCAAAACAGAGTATGACCACCTGCTGGAGTTGTGGGACTGTCTGGGTACCGTAGCTGTGGACTATATCCCTAAGCCCTACGCGCTTCCTACGTTACAGGATAGACCCGTGCTAATGATCTCTTATGTTCCGGGTGAGAGTTTGACACGCCTATCGCGCAAGTCGTTCTGGGAAGACAACAACCAGGTGGGCGCTCTCGCGAGAGAGGCAGCTCGTACTCTGCGCGATCTCAATCGGTTAACAGAGCGACCTATTCAGCGTGAAGAAGCACCGGATCGTGAACTGCAAACGAAGATAGATAAATTCAGAGAATTGTTTCCGCTCACGGTTGAAGAAGATCGGGCACTCACGGAATTGGTGATCATCATGAATGAAAAATCAATGACAGCCAGCCGCGAGGTATTAATCCAGGGAGACTTTTGGCATGGAAACATGATCCGTGACAGGAAACACGGACGCTTGATGTTTGTCGATTGGCAATTCGCCCGCTGGTCTGCTGACGTGAGCCTGGATGTTTATTTCTTTCTTCTGGCTGGCGCTCTCTCTGCATCAGGAAGCGAGTCCGTTGAGGAGCGGGCAAAGCAGGCATTTCAGCTCTTGACCAGCTGGCGCACCGATGTGATCCCGGAATATCTGGACGTATATGGGCAACCCGACCATTATGTGCTTCTATCACAAAAATATGGCATGATGTTGTGCTGCGTGGAGAAAGCCGTACGGCCGGCATTGGAGTTTGGCTACAGCCATCCGGATGATCTTCTGTGGCGCTATCTTTTTGCAGAATTGCAAAACTGGCCCGTTGAACATTGAACTAAGGATCGAAGTTGAGCAACGTTGCAACGCCTTCAAGAAAATATAAAATCGCTTATCTCATCGACGGTTTGAGTATGGGAGGAGCAGAGCGGTTAATGGTGCCCATATTGAAACATCTTAGCCGCGCGCATTTTGATCCCTATGTTTGTGCGATGCAATCCAAAGACGGCAACCCGATGGCAGATGAAATTCGCGCGCTGGGAGTCCCGGTTGAATGCCTGAACATTAAGCATCTTCGTGAGCTCGATGCAATCCCCCGACTGACAAATTACCTCAAGAGCATTCGTGCGGATCTTGTGCATACACAACTGGAGGCAGCCAATATTCTGGGGAATATTTCGGCAAAACTGCTGCGCCTGCCGAGTGTGTGCACGATTCACGTAATGCCTTCGCTGGATGTCAAGACCAAGACGAAGCTGCATCAAAAGGTGGAGTGGTTTACATTGCGTCATTTCTGTGATCGTGTGATTGCAGTCTCGGAGGAGGCGCGACAGTATCACATGACGATTAGCGGGGCACCCAACCGGCAGGTGAAGACGATTTATAACGGCATCGACTTGACCACGTTTTCGAACCTGGACTTGGCTCAGGAACGGAACCAGGTACGCGCGGAGCTTGGCATCCCACCGGAGGCAGAGGTCCTTGTCACGGTTGCTGTCCTGCGCCCTCCGAAGGGAATTCAATTTCTGATTCGCGCCATGCCTGCCATTCTGGCGTCCCATCCGAATACCTATTATCTAGTTGTGGGAAGCGGGTCGCATCGTGAAGCTCTCGTTGAAGAAGTACGTAGAGCAGGGGTGAATGAGCGAGTCATATTTGCTGGGATGCGCAAGGATGTGCCGCGGCTACTGGTAGCGAGCGATATGTTCGTCCTCCCAACGCTAACGGAGGCTTTACCGACCGTCCTTGCCGAAGCAATGGCGGCCAGATTACCCCTCATCGCAAGCCGGGTGGGAGGCATCCCGGAAATGATTACCGACGGCCAGAATGGATTTCTGATTGAGCCTGAAGATCAGGAGGATCTTTCAAGAGCTTGCATTCGTTTATTGAAAAACCAGGAAGAGCGCGCCGAAATGGGCGCGGAGGGGTGGAAGATCGTCAATCAAAAGTTCAGTATCCAACGACAGGTCGAGCAATTGAAGGATCTCTATCTAGAGCAGTTAAAAGCCTATGGAAAATCGTAGACTACGCCTTGTCTTAGTAGAGCCTAATGCAAGCGGCGGTTTGATTCATTACACCTATCAGTTATGTACTGCTCTCGCCGATCAAGGTGCAGACGTCACCTTGATTACGGGGAA
>JAICQC010000352.1 GCA_025938055.1 Anaerolineales bacterium
ACGCGGATTTTCCGCGATCAACAAATAGGAGCCGACCAGCGCCAGCCCGAGATTGATCACCGCCAGAAGTGCAGCCACCAGTACCGAACCTTCCACGGCGGAGTAAAGAACTTCGAACCCTGAGAGGACGGTCATCAAACCAATGGCGACGCGCAGGAGCTGCGAAGAGATGCTCAGGTGCAGCAGACCCATGCCGATCAGCAGGAGGCTTCCGTTCGTGACAGGGAAACCTGCATCTGCCATGATGGTATCCACGCTGGGCGTTACGACAGCAACGATCAATACAACGGTGGCTGTCGCGAACAAACGAAAGAGCCGCCCCTGAGGCAGGATGTTTTGCTCCAGCAGCGCTTCATTCGATAAGCCTGAGCGCGTCATGCCGAGGATGGCAGCAGACATCCAGCCTGCCACTACCTTTACTGAAGCCATCCCGACGGGCCAGTGCTGGAGCGTGAGCACAAACATCCCAAGGTACTGAACGGCTAACAGGATGATGCCCCAACGCCAGTCGCGTGCAAACAGCAAGCCCGCCGAGGTAAGGACGATCACAATGACCGCGATCCAGGCGAATGTCGTTTCCATAGGTCAGGGACTCCCCTGGGTAAAAAACGAAATGAAGAGCGCCAGGAACAATAGCATCCACATAATGCCGCTTTCGCCTTCCAATACATTCGAGATCACATTGCTGACGCGTCCAAGCTGCCGGTACAGATTCCAAAGGATCTGGTATCCCCACTCCAACCAGGAGGCATTGGTGGGGCGCACCCAATGGGCGCGGACCGGGTTGAGGATGCGCAAACGCGGAGTCAGCCAGACCAGTCCCACCGTCAGCAGGGAAACGAGCAATCCCACGAACCAGTTGCCAAACTGTAACGTGCCGGGCCATCCAAATACACCGAGCAGTATCGTGGTCAGCAGTAAAATGGAAATGCCAATGGGATAAACATTTCTTGCCCAGATGGGCTGGTCTTCGCTGCTGAGGCGCGTCGTCGTGCGCAGGCTGTGACGGATAAACCCTGCGACGAGCATGGCGTGTGCCGCGACCAGCGGAGGTAAAGCGAGCCAGGCAAGCGGGGAACCGGGCGCGCCGAGCTCCCAGCCTGTCGCGGTGAGAGAGAACGGCAATGCTGAGATCCCCCAGGCACCAATCAAAAGCGCACGCGTCATCCATTTGTTTGGCTCGGAAGATAAAAACAACGCGCCGCCAGCCAGGATCAGCCCGCAGCCCCAGGCGGTCGCGCCGACCGGGTTGGCGCGCAACGCGGCGGCAACCGCAAGCGAGCCCATCCCAATCAGCCAGAACGGTCTGCCGGTTAATTCGTCGGGCGCACGCAGCCACTGCCAACCACCGAAAACAGCAGCCAGTGCAACAAGGATCAACAGATAGGGTGTTAGCGGAGAGGCAAGACTGCTTGAGGGAATTCGTGCAAGAAGGATTAGGCTGGAGGCAGCAGAGATCATCCGCAAGCCTGTCCCGAAACCGCGCCGGAGCGATGACTCACCCGAATAGGGAAGATGAAGCGGCAACACACCGATGCGCAAGCCTGCCGCCACCAGCAAATATAAGCCTGCCTGTGGAGGGGCAGCGCGGAAGTCGAGGGCTTGACCGTTGGCAACACTGACCATATCCGCCCAGAGCAGGACGAAAATTCCAGCCGCACGCGAGGCAAACGAGATCACCGTCCGTTCGCTAAGCTGAGGATCATCCACCACCCGCATCTGTGCGATCAGCTCGGAGATGTCGATCGCTGCCCAGATCAGAACCAGGGTCAAAGGGTTATCTGCAACTACAGCCAGGATGCCCAGGGCGGTCAGGATCAACGTTCCCATCCAGTTGATGGGTCTGGGGAAGCCGCTGCGCGCCACCGCTGTTAGGATGATGGCAAGGCAGAGTGTGGCGAGGCTTAAGCTATACGTCCAGGCGATGCCATCGCCTACAAATGTGGGGGATTGAGCAAATAAGACCGTTGGCTGCCAGGCAGGGAATTGCAGGGCAAGGGGCATCTGCGCCTGCCAGACGAGCACGCTGATCCACCCCAGCAATGCCCCACCCGTGGCGATCAACCAGCTGTAGCGGAAGTTCGGGGCTGTAAGCCGCAGCACAAGCAGGCTAAGCGCTGTGATCAGCAAAGCTGCAACGGTCACGAGAATGAACATGCAATAGTATCCTTCGACACGCCCTTTTGGGCACTCAGGACTAGATTTTATCAGGTTTGCCCCGCTCGCCTCCGTTCAGCCATGAGAGACACCCACTGCCAGTACTGGTGAGTGGGTTTGCAGGTCACCCTGTTTGTTGTAGAATCGAGCCATGCGGCTTCGTCGTCTCAATGTGCTGGTCTTTTTGTTGATCGTATTTGCCTCTTCCTGCGATGCCCCAGCGACGGACGTTCCCGTCAGCGGGATTCCCACCCCCACTCCCTTTCAACCTCTAACCGAAAGCGCCTCCGACTCACTTTATGCTGGCTCAGCCCCGACTCCGGTCTATCTTCCCTCGGTCACGCCCCTGCCACCTACACCTACCGAGCGCGTCATCCTGCCCGAACTGATGCCCGAGGGCGTGAACGTCCCGGCATTTACGTTACCGACGAACCTGAATCCCCTCACGGGTCAGCCTCCCTCGGATCCAGCTTTGATGGAGCGGCGTCCGCTGGCGATCAAGGTCGCAAACTATCCGCGCTACGTCCGCCCGCAATCCGGGCTGACGCTGGCAGACAATGTCTACGAATACTACATCGAAGCCGGTCTGACGCGCTTCATTGCGGTATTTTATGGAAACAACTCCGAGTGGGTGGGACCCGTCCGTTCAGGACGTTACTTCGACGAACATATTCAGCGCATGTATCACGCCTATCTGGTATTCAAGTTTGCCGACCCGCGCGTCGAAAGCCATCTCGAAACGACCAGCGACGTGGCTCCTTTCCTTGTTGTGCCCAGCATCGGTTCGTGCCCGCCATTTGAATTAAAGGCTGACCGTGATATCGAAGTCTATAACAACTCTTATTTCAACACGCTGCGCTGGGAGGATTGTGTCGACCGGAATAGCCTGGAAAATGACAGGCAGGCGATCCGCAATGGTTTCTTCAGCGAGAGCGCGCCGATTTCCAATTTGCGTGGTACGAAGATGTTCACCTATTATTCTGCGGATTCCTATAACTACTGGGACTATGACCCTGAGACAAAGGAGTACATACGCTATCAGGAGTTGGATAATACCCGCAACGGCAAGCCGGAAAGTTACGATACATTAGTCGACTCGGTTACCGGAGAGGTCGTCCATGCTGCCAATATTGTGTTCATGCTGGCGCATCATTCGTTTTCGAACACCTTCGATGAGGAGGATGAGGTCTATCAGATCGACCTGACCGGCTCGGGCGAAGCGTATGTCTTCCGCGACGGGGTCGGGATTGCAGCGCGCTGGATTCGTACGAACAAGGATCAGCCGCTTTTGTTGACCACCCTGAGCGGCGCGCCGATTTATCTTCGCCCGGGGATCACGTTTTATGAAGTGCTCGGCAATGCCTCCTACGTGGATCAGGATTCCGGTGAATGGCATTTCCATCACGCCACACCGTGATATGGTATAAGCGAATGGTCATAGTGACAAGCAAAGCGGGTCCTGTGGACAAGCAAAGCAGTCCCGGTGACAAGCAAAGCGGGTCCTAGTGATAAAATAAGCCTCAATGACACTTGACCCCACATTTGTGAGTAATTTAATCCTGGTCCTCACCGGCTTTGGCGGGGCATTCCTTGCCGCCTTGTGGATCTCGCTCGTCATCTGGACGTATCGTGATATCCGTACGCGCGTCCGCGACCCGCTGGTACAGACTCTGGCAACGCTGCTTGTGGCAGTGCTCAATCTGCCAGGCGTCCTGGTATATCTCATCCTGCGCCCGCCGCGTACCCTCGAAGAGGAATACCAGCGGACGCTTGAGGAGGAAGCCCTGCTCCAGGCGCTGGAGGACCTGCCGCTCTGTCCCGGCTGTGAGCGCCGTGTCAAAGAGGACTGGCAGGTCTGCCCGAACTGTCATACCAAACTAAAAAAGTCTTGTGAGAACTGTGACCGGCTCATGGAATTGCCGTGGAACATCTGTCCCTATTGCGGCACGCCTGCGGCAGGCATGCGCCGGGACTCAACGACAAGCATGGATGAAGCCCTGCGAGGCTTGAAAATGAACGACGAGCCCGGGGAAATAAAGGTCGAATAACGAGAATGACTGTCACATAGCGTGGCTGTCATTTATTCTGCGGGAGAACCATGCCAACAATTTTCGGACTCGAGGACATCGAGACAGACGGTCACTTACAGCGTGAACTGCAACAGGGTGGAAAATTTGTGATGTATCAGTATTGCATCTCCATCCTTGTGATTACCTTCAGACGTTCGTCAAATGTTTACTTCATCCGCCAGGGAGAGAACGCTGTCATCAGAGGTCTTCCATTTACTTTGCTGTCTCTCGTCCTCGGATGGTGGGGTATCCCATGGGGACCGATCTATACGATTCAAAGCCTGTGGGTCAATCTTAGAGGCGGAAGAGATGTAACACAGGAAATCATGCCTTCCATGCCGCCCGCGGGAACGAAGATCGCTTAATGCAATGAAAATTGAATCCATTACTCTCAACCATATTTCCATGCCGCTGGTCGCGCCGTTCGAGACCTCCTTTGGGCGCGAGACGGACCGTCAATGTATCCTGATCACATTGCAAGCCGATGGATTGACCGGTTACGGGGAATGCGTCGCGACCCGTGATCCTGGCTACAACTATGAGACCACAGGAACGGCCTGGCATATCCTCAAGGATTTCATCGCTCCATTGCTTCTGGGAACGGAGATTGCGGACGCCGAAGATTTTCAAAAACGAGTCGGAGGGATTCGCGGCCATCATCTTGCCAAGGCGGGCGTGGAGATGGCGCTGTGGGACCTGCTTGGAAAACGCGACGGCAAGTCACTAAAGGAGATGATTGGTGGCACGCGTGATAAGGTGGATGTTGGCGTCTCCGTAGGAATCCAGGAATCAGCTTTTGCGTTGGTGAGAACCGTCGAAGGGTATTTGGAGAACGGCTATCGCCG
>JAICQC010000365.1 GCA_025938055.1 Anaerolineales bacterium
ATAGAGGGGGCGTATGACGTGATCGAACGCTATTACGCGCGGATTTTGGTGTTTGGGATACAGGATGTTTATGATGTTGTCGAAAAATACCAGATTCCCGCGAGTGAGGCAAAAAAGGTATTCTATTGCGGTTACGTCACCAACCTTGCCACGGCAAGCAATGCACAGCTGGTCCGTACCCGCTACCTGTCAAATCAACCCAGTGATGCCCGGTTGATCGTGGTCATGGCAGGCGGTGGCGCAGATGCCTATCCCATGATGAGTACCCTGATCGATGCGCTGCCCACTGTTCTGAAAGACGAGCAATGTGTTGTAGCCGTGGTCACAGGTCCCTTCATGCCTGCTGAGCTGATTGCGGATCTTAACCGCCGTGCTGCACAACTCCCCATCTATATGATGGAATCGGTAAATGATTCGCTCAGTTACCTTGCTGCTGCCGACCTGGTGATCTCCATGGCTGGCTATAACACCACCGTGGAAATCCTGCGTATGAAAACACCGGCGATTCTCATCCCTCGTGCCGGTCCCAGCGCAGAACAGCGAACCCGTGCCAAATTGTTTTCCGAAAGGAATTGGGTGGATATGATCGACCCCGATGACCTGACACCCGAAATCCTTGCTGAGCGCATCGCTTATCACTTCAAGCATCCCCTCGAAAGCAACCCGAACGACCTCCCGAATTTAGCTGGCGCCGATGCGGCTGCCAGTCTTACTCTGTCAGTTCTCGCTTCAAAAGACGAGCCGGTTCACTCCCCCTTGGTTTAGTTTCGACTCTACAGTGGATCTACGACGGCTTTTTACTCAAACGCTGGAGGATGCGGAACGGACGAATCCGCCACTCCTCTGGTGAAATTAATGGTAGGCAGAGAGATGATCGAAGGAATTAAGCCCGTTATGAACGAATCTGTTCAAGATGGCGAAAACGCCCTGAAAACGACCGCGGTCCTGCTTCAAGCGAAGGGATTGACCATTCAAACGCGCGGCGGGGTGAGCCTACTCTCGGATATCTCCTTCCACATTGAACCAGGTGAACTGGTCTCATTAACAGGTTTTAGAGCTTCTGGAACCACCACGCTTTTACAATGCCTGGCAGGCCTCATTAAACCAGCCAGCGGCGAGATACTGATCGATGGCGTGAATCTTTATGCCAACCTGAAGGCATTCCGCCCGACGATTGGTTATGTACCCGCCGATTTGGCACTTCACCCAAACCTTACAGTGGCAGAAATCATGCAAGATGCAGCCAGGCTGCGTCTGCCGCGCAGCACTCCTTCTCAGGACCGAAAGGAGAGGCTTCAGTCTGTACTGGAAACCGTCGGTCTCACTGACGTGACAGACATGCGGGCTGGGCTGCTGAGCGAGGTTGAGAAACGAAAGTTAAGCATCGCGGTCGAGATCATTGGTAGTCCCAAGCTGCTTCTGCTGGACGAATCTGCTGAGCCGCTCACTCCGTTTGACGAAGTACAAATTACCATCATGTTGCGGGAAGTGTCCCGCCAGGGTGTCACGATCATTCAGGTAAATCCGCGTTCCAGAAGCGCAGGCTTATCGGACAAGATCATTTTTTTGGCGCCGGGTGGTCACCTGGCTTGGTTCGGGCCTTCCGATGAAGCATTCACATATCTGAAGGGTTTCCTGCCACGCGGGGTTGTCAAGGATTTGTTCGGTCTCCAGGAAGCGCTTGAGATGCTGGTCAACCCCCAGGTACGAGATGGTGTTGGATGGGGAAAGCGTTTTAAGGATAATCCTGCATACGAAAAATATGTGGATGATCCGTTGAACAACAGATACCCGGACCTCCTGCTTCAGACTCGTCCCTTGATACGAATACGATTAAGAAATAGTGCAAAAGAAAAGCTGCCTCCGCCAATCGTTCCGCGTGCAAACCCGGTACAGAAATTTTTCCTTCTGCTCCGGCGTAATCTCCTTTTACTGTGGCGGGATCGGACGGGATTGCTCATGCTTGCAATCCCACCTGTTGTTGCGCTGGTCTATTTTTTCCTTTCCTTCTCAGCTCAACTGGATGCCGGCAGCTCACCGATTCCCTCGCGTTTACTTATGTTGCTCGTTATGCTGACAGCTGCTTTCCTGACCCAAAATGAGATTCTTAAGGAAAAGACAGTCTATCAGCGCGAAAATAGAACCAGCTCCTTGTTGTTCCCCTACATTCTGTCCAAGGTGTGGATGGTGGGAAGCTGGGCAATCTATCAGGGAGTGGTTTGGACGATCATCCAATCGCTTGGACAAATAGGGCTGGCTGGCGGACTCCAGTCACTTCTCCCGACTGGAATCATTCTCACCCTGGTTTCCTTCGTGGGTGGAATATTGGGGCTGATCATCTCAGCTTTGTCCAGAACGGCAATGACCACGACTGGCTGGGTACTTTTGCTCACAGTTCCGCTGTTGTTGTTTCTTCTTAATCCGTTAAGTGACTGGTCGAGGCTGGCAATCATCAGCCTGTTCCTGATTGTCATTTTGATGGTGATCCAACGTCGAGCAGCGAGTGTCAGAACATGAATAAGATTTTGACTGGACCATGTGTATCGTAGCTTGTCTGTCATACGGCTGACAACCAGTTTGACCGCCGAAGTGCCAAATTAGTTTTGAACATCCGATCATCAGGAGAGTATTCATGGAATACCGTTTCGACTTTGACGACCAATTACCAGACTTACCGATCGCGTTTGACTTTGATGAGGTGGCGGACCTATTCGAACGCAAACTGTTTGGAGCGAAGTCTGGAAAGGGGCAGGATCTTGTAGGCGTTTTATCCATCAAGAAATTACAGGATTTGAAGTACAGACCCTCCCACCGCTGCGTGACCACGTATGAAATGGTTGTCGGTAAGGCAGATAGTACCCCGGAACGGACCATCGGCGTTCTGGAGTTTACGCCCGAAGGCGTGCTGCCGCGCATTTACACCGCTGACGACCGTCTGCCGTGGTTGAGCAAGGCAACCGATATGGATGAGATGCAGAGGCTCTTTTCTGAGCTGCCAGGATATGACGGGCAGGTCAAGCTGCTGGAGATCTTCCCGGTTCGTTACAAACCTGGCTTGCACTGTGTCATCCGCTATGCGGTGGAAACACCTGCCGGGAAAGAGCTATTCTATGGAAAAGCATTTTCCGGAAATGCAGAACGGCTCATGAATACGATCACGGACCTTCATCATTCCAGCCAGGAAAATCCGGAAATGCCACTCATCTCTTCGCCGGTGGCGGTCTGGCCGGAAATGGAAATGATCCTGCAGGCGGCTGTTCCCAACGGGATTGAGTTTACGCATTTTGCGTACGATCAGTCTTATGATGCTTCTGTCCGAGAAAACTGGATGGTAAAGGCAGGTCGTGCACTGGGTGTATTCCATAATAATTCGACGGCTCCCAGCGAAACGAAAACAGTTTATGATGACCTGAGAGACTTGCATGAATACACGGTGATCATCGCGAAGGTAAGACCTGACCTGGCAACCAAGTTTGAAGATGTGATTCAGCAAATCATTACCAAAGTTGATCATTTCAAGGAACCGAAGTCCGTCGCGAGCCATGGTGCAATGCGCACGGACCAATTCATTCTGCAGGGGGACCGCCTGGCGATGATCGATCTGGATAGCTACTGCTGGGCAAACCCGGCTCGTGATATTGGGAACTTCCTGGCGTATATGTGCTGGAAGGCGATCCGCCAGCCAGAACATGCCGAGTTTGTCGAACGCGCAGGGCGAGCCTTTCTCGAAGGATACCTGAGCGTGCAGGACGATATTGACGAAAGGTGGTTGTCGGTTTACCAGGCAGCCTCGTTACTCAAAATTGCCGGACGCCGTTTTAGAAGCCTGACCTACCGGGAATGGCCACTGGTCATTCATCTGATTCATGCCGCTCATGCTGCGATCACGGAGGATCTGGCGAACCTGGAGGCAGGCACCATTAGCGATATTCACGGGACCCTAGTGGCTCATCTGCGGACAGCCAGTAGCAAGACGAAATTCCCGCGCACCTTCGAAGACAAACCGTTCCCGGCCCTGTGGAGCGCTCTGAATGCCGAGATCATGAATGAAAACCTTTTGCCCATCTTGCGGGGCGTGGTATGCTCTGATACCACATCAAAGGTAGTTCATCGGGCAAAACTGCTGGCGTATAAACCGGGCAAGCGCGGTGTGATTCGTTATGACCTTGATCAAATGGAGTGCCAGAAATATTTTTCGGTGTTTGGAAAGCTTTATCCAGAACCGTATCTGGCGGAGCGGGCATATCGGGTCATGAAGTCGCTGTACGATGATGTGTTCTCGCAGCACAGCGAACTTGGGGTGCCGCGTCCCCTCGGGGTGCTCCCTCATCTGTCAATGCTTGTCTTTATCCCGGCGGAAGGAAAGCTGCTCGGTGATTACATGGCAAAGCGTTCATTGGACGGCGAAGAAGTGATCCATGCCATGCAGCTTGCCGGAAAATGGTTAGGACAATTGCATGCCCACCAAATTCCGCTTGAAAAGGAATTCAAGGTGGAGAATGAAGTGGATAACATACGCGATTGGGCAGAACTGATTTCCAAGAAATACCCGAATGAAACCAAGGCAGTTAATCATATTGCCGATTACCTGATCCAAAAGACCACCGAGCTTGACTTTAGCGCCCGTATTCCCATCCACAAGGACTTTCATTACGAGCACATCCTGATGGATAGCGGCTTAAAGGTATTTGATTTCGACGAGATGCGCCTGGGTGACCCGAATTTTGACCTGGCTCATTTTTGCGCGAATTTTTACCTGCTGGCGTACCGGAACGAAGAGCATACGGCGCAGTTTACTGATCTCCAAAACCAATTTTTGGACGCGTATTCCAGTGTCAACGGCTGGCAGTGGGATGA
>JAICQC010000326.1 GCA_025938055.1 Anaerolineales bacterium
ATAAGATGCCTACCTGTAAATGATGGTGTTTGTAAAAGTGAGCTAATTTTAACTTAAATGCCAGAGCCGCTCTCAGAAGAGCGGCTCTTTGCTTCGTGAAAGCGGGACACAGGCAGAAATTTATCTCATCTTACGCCATTCCAAAAATTGAAGCGTGGCAAAAATATCCACGCAGACTGCCGTGATGCCGATCGCCCATTTTGCCGCCGGGGTGAAGTCCAGTCCGGGCGCAATCAGCAGCAAGATGCTCAAAAGCACCCAGGCAGCATCCCCGATAATGGTGAAGAGTGCGAATCCACGGCTGATGGCGGGGCGGGACGTATTGAACGCGATCAATGCCGCATATCCAAACAACCCGACGGCAAGGGTATACATGACAGGCGGCGTGGTGCTCAGAAACTGAGAAAGCGGTCGCGCAGCCAGGAAAAAGATAAGCCCGCAGGTGGCTGAAAACATGGCGTTCGCGTTCAGGATATGTCGCAGATTGGATTGATTGTTTGTGATCATGATAGTTGTTCCCTTTCGTTATTCGTTTTTAGATTTTCGTAGTATTTTTTATGAAAAATCGAATACCAGTACTGAGCAGTCAGGAAGTAGATGAACAGTATTGTCAGCGCTCCGGCATAAATTCCATTTTGGACAAGTTGTTCAACCCCGTATTTATAGAGGAATAAACCAAGTGAGATAAGGAAATTCAGAATCCCATACAGGATATTCCTGGTATTCCCAAATCCGAACGCGCTGATGATGCGAGCCTTCCATACCCCAAGAACAAAATGAGGCATGGCATTCATGAGGGTCATTCCGATTAAAAAATCCACGATGTCCATACGATCTCCTTTGCCCCCAAAGTACAGCAAATAGAACTGCCAAGTCCACGAAAGGGACTGCCATCTGCTGCCAAAATGTAGGTCACATTTTCGACTGACGAGCTTGGAAGTCACGCTGCCCTGTGACGTGCGGTTAGCTGTGAGCTAGATGAGACCTGCGAATATCTTCCGCGATCAACCTCGCGGCAGTGTTCTGCCAGTTGTGGAGAGTCCGTTCGGGGACGGACGTCTGGAACCAATCGAGGGCTGCGCGGGAGGTTTCGTCAAGCGAGTCGTAGTCAGCGCGGCGGGTGTAGGGTTTGAGTCCCTCCACGTACGGGAAGTGCAGCGCGTTGTAGTAACGCCACTCGTCGGTCACGCCAAACTTTTGCTCAGATTGCGGCTTGAGTTTTCGAATACTTTGCACGAGCAGAGACTTCAATGCCTGCGCACGATCCAGCGGATTTGTACCCTGAATGAACGGCAGATTTACAAGCGGGCTTGCTGCAAGTTTGGGCAGGTCGCCTAAATGGGAAAGCGCTCGTCGCGTCAGACGAGTGAACTGTTCCTCACTCAGCTCCATAGATTCAAACCCGGAGAGTCGCGGAAGCTCATCTATGGTTTGGCGAAGAGCCTGGCGTTCATCTGTTGTCTTTTGTGAGAGAGTCAGCGTATCCAATAAAGATTGAATCGAGTTTGAAAATGCCTGTGTGAGGATTCCAAAAGTGATCAGCACGAGAAGCAGGGTTACGTTGTCGCTAAACAAACTGGCGATGAGGGCAAGAGTCCCCGCGTAATACAGCGCGGAGATGAAAGAGCGCACGAGATGGGTGCGCATGGATTCGCCCTCTTCGAAAGCATCCCAGGCAGTAATGGCAATCCCAAGAAAGATGAGATCAAAACCAAGCAACGCCATACCCCATGGAATGGGAATCCAGTGGATGGGCAGGATCAGCAAACCAACACTAAGAGTAACGAATAAGGCAATGACCGCGAGAAGGGCATATATATTTTGAAACCGTTCCCGCAGCGCGAGTTTTGCGATCATACCTGCACAGATCATGAGAGCAAGGATGATGAGCGCGGCAAACCAGGGATTGACCAGAGTAAGGATGGCAAGCGGGATGCAGCTCAACAGCCAAACGCGCAGGAGAACCGGGCGTGCTTTCTCTTCTTCCGGCAAAAGATGGAGTGCCGCCCCGATCCATAACAGCGCCGGGGCAAGCAGGAGGATCAGGATGGATTGGTCAGAAAGAATGTAGATTGCCAGCGCAATTGCATAGGCAATTAATCCCCAGCCAGTGAGATGAACCGTGATTTTTTGCGAATCACGCGCCAGCAGATATGCTCCCAGCCAGAGTGCAAAACCGTAGAAGAAGAGTTCCATGATCAGCATGGAGCTATTTTATCCAAAGTTTAGTATCGCGCTGTTTTATGGGGCGGTTACTTCTTCCCATTTTCCTCACATGGTATAATCCTTATTATGAAACAGGAAGTTAGATTTACAGCCGCCGCTGCTGCAGCTACGAGCGCAGTCCAGATCCTGGGACTGCTCTACGACGCTTCGCGTACCACGGCGTGATATTAAACGTAGAGCTTTAAGTCCCGGATCTGAAATAGATCCGGGACTTTTTATTATCTTTCCTCTTTCTTCTTTCGTCTTTTATCTGCTTGGTATAATTCCAAAATTCATTTTCAGGAGTGCGAATGACCAAAAAACTGACTGGGAACGAGATCCGTCAAACCTTCATAGACTTTTTCACCGAGCATGGGCACACGTTTGTCCCCTCCATGTCGCTTGTGCCGGGCGGGGATGCCACGCTGCTCTTCACCAACTCGGGCATGGTGCAGTTCAAGGACGTATTCCTCGGCACCGACAAGCGCCCATATAAACGCGCCGTCAACTCGCAGAAGTGCATGCGCGTGGCAGGCAAGCACAACGATCTCGACGATGTCGGTCGTGACGATACACATCATACATTCTTTGAGATGCTGGGGAACTGGTCCTTCGGTGATTACTACAAAAAGGAAGCCATTGCCTGGTCCTGGCAGCTGCTCACCGACGTCTGGGGCTTGCCCGGTGATAGGCTCTACGCTACCTGCTTCGAAGATGAGCTGGGCAGTATCCCGCGTGATGATGAGGCAGGCGACATCTGGAAGCAACAGCCCGGCTTTGAGCCTTCACACCTTCTGTTCTTTGGGCGCAAGGAAAATTTCTGGCAGATGGCAGAGACGGGTCCCTGTGGTCCGTGCTCGGAGATTCACATTGACCTCGGCGAGGAACATGACAATCTGCGCGGCACCGATCACCTCTGCGGCGTGAACGGCGAATGTACACGGTATCTCGAGCTGTGGAATAACGTCTTCATCCAATACAACCTGTTCGATGATGGGCGTCTCGAGCCGTTGCCCGCCAAACACGTGGATACCGGCATGGGCTTCGAGCGCATTGTCTCGGTACTGCAGGGCGTCGACTCGAACTATAAGACAGATCTCTTCACCGGCACGCTGGATGTTCTCTCCGCACTGACCGGTGCAACCCGCGAGCAAATGTATGAAGACTTCACGCCCTACCGCGTCATCGCGGACCACGTTCGGTCGGTGGCATTCCTCATTGCCGATGGCGTGGTCCCTGGCAATGCGGGACGCAACTACATCACACGCATGATCATCCGCCGGGCTGCTCGCTTTGGCACCAAGATCGGGCTCCACGAACCGTTCCTTGCGAAGGTCGCTGAGCCGGTGATCGAGGAGTACGGTGGGTTCTACCCTGAACTCGTCAAAGGGCGCGGCGCCATCCTGGATAACCTGACCCGCGAAGAGGTCCGCTTTGCACGGACAATTGAATCGGGCACGGCCCATCTGGAGAATCTGCTTTCGGAGCTGCGCGCTTCGAGCCAGACCCTCCTCGACGGGCGGCGCGCTTTTGATCTGTATGCCACCTATGGCTTGCCGTTTGAAATCTCACGTGATATCGCACGTGAGCACGGTCTGGATGTGGATGAGGAAGGTTTCCAAGCCGCGCGTGAAGAGCACAGCCTCGTCTCGGGTGGTGGCAAAGCCATGGGCAAGCTTGGCGGTGAAGATGCCGAGTTCTTCGCGGGCATCCTCAAGGATCTGCAAAAGAATAAGAAACTTGGCGAGCATGGTGTTGAATACGACCCGTACACAAGCTGGCGTGTCAATGGCGAAGTGCTGGCGCTCATTGTCAATGGACAATCTGTCGAATCTGCCTCCTTTGGCGATCCAGTGGAGGTCGTCCTGCCGCGCACAGGCTTCTACATTGAGTCCGGCGGTCAGGTGGACGACACCGGCTACATCCGCGCTGAGCAGAGCGCTAGCGGAGACGAAGCGTGGGAAATCGAAGTGACCTCTATGCGCCGAGCTTCTGCGGGCGTGATCGTCCATGTAGGCGAGGTGATCTCCGGCCAGCCGAAAGTTGGCGATATGGCGGTTGCCGAGGTGGATATTACCCGACGGCACGACATCATGCGTAATCACACAGCGACTCATCTGCTGCACGCTGCACTGCATCAGGTGCTGGGTGAGCACGCCCGGCAGGCGGGTTCTCTTGTGGCGCCGGACCGTCTCCGTTTCGATTTCAACCATCCCGAAGCGATGACGTCCGAACAGGTCGAGCGCGTCGAGCGGATCGTTAACGACGCCATCGCCGCCGATATGGAAGTTATTCCCAAGTTGAAATCTCGTGAAGACGCGATCTCTGAAGGCGCGATGGCTCTCTTCGGCGAGAAGTATGGCGAAACTGTTCGGACGATCACGATCATTCCGTACCCCGACACTGGAACTCTGGTGGAGACAGAAACAGCAGTCCATCCGACAGCGGTGATGGAGAAGTTGCCAAAGTATTCCTATGAGCTTTGTGGTGGTACGCATCTCGAGCGGACCTCCGACGTGGGCGCGTTCATCATCGTGAGCGAAGGTTCTGCAGCGGCGGGTGTCCGTCGTATCGAGGCAGTGACCGGGCGCGGCGCCTATGATCTGATCGCGCACCGCTTCAAACTGCTCAAACAGTCCGCGGGTGCGCTGAAAACGTCCATCGAAGAAGTTCCGTTCAAAGTAGAGAACCTGCAGGAAGAGGTTGCCGACTTGAAGAAAGAGCTTGCCTCCCTGCGCGCCTCACAAGCCCTGTCCACCTTCAGCCAGCAGCTTTCAAACGTTCAAACCGTTGACGGTGTCAACGTGATGGCGATGGAAATTCCGAATTCGAATGTGGATACGCTGCGTACTCTCGCTGATAAGTTCCGGGAGAAATATCCGCAGAATGGAATTGCTGTGCTGACATCTGGCTGAATGATCATTTCGGTGGTGACGGAAGACCTGGTCAAACGGGGCTTGAAGGCAGGCGACATCATCACCTTCATCGGAGGGCGCGGCGGCGGACGCCCCAACCTGGCGCAGGGCAGCCTGCCCGACCCGGCGCTGATGAAGGATGCGATGGACCTGGACGTGCGTACCTCCCGTTACGTGCAGGCGGCGACGCCCGGATGACCACGCGCGCGCCTGACCACGAACAGCCCTGCCCAAGGAGTTCCCAAGGAAACCGACTTCACCGTATTCGATTGGGAACGCCTGTTCCTGGGCGATCCGCCG
>JAICQC010000125.1 GCA_025938055.1 Anaerolineales bacterium
AGCCGGATGTCAATGGATCATGACCTCGCCTGAGCTTTCCGTTGTGATCCCTGCCTATAATGAAGAGGCTCTGATTACCAATACGTTGAATTGTTTGAACACCTATCTCGCAGCGCGCCCGGAACCTTATGAGATTATCGTAGTGGATGACGGCAGTCAGGATAAGACCGTCCAGTCCATTGAGCAATGGCAGAAAGCCAATCCCGGCGTCGTTCATCTGCTGGTGAACATGCAGAACATGGGGAAGGGTTACTCCATCCAACAGGGTGTGCTGGAAAGCCGCGGACAATTCATCATTTTTACTGACGCCGATCTACCCTATGAACTGGATGCGATCGAAGGATTTATAAAGGCGCTGCAAAATGGCTGTGACCTTGCCATCGGCTCGCGGGTTTTGCCAGGCTCGGAAGTCAGAGGCGTACCCATGTTGCGTTATGCCGCCGGACAAGTCTTTTCATGGATGGTGCAGGCGGTCTTATTTAGAGGCTTGCCCGATACGCAGTGTGGCTTCAAAAGTTTCCGGGCAGAGGCGGCGGAGGAAATTTTTCGCCGCCTGACGATTGGCGGTTTTGGTTTCGACGTAGAGATGCTGTTCATTGCCCGTAAACACCGGTTCACGGTACAGCCTGTCCCGGTGCAGATGATCGAGCACCGCCAGCGCAGCCGTGTGCGCCTGGTGATCGATTCACTGAAGATGTTCGCCAATCTGTTCATGGTTCGCTGGAACGATTTGCAGGGTAAATACAACTAGGAGAATCTCAAATTGTCTTTTGATTATCATTCTGTCGCAGGTGATTACCAGTACCGCGCTCTGCATTCAGGTCACCCGATGCAGCGATTTTGGCATCGCGGCAAACTCACCATGATCGATCAGTTGATCCGTCCGCATCTGAAAGCCGGGTCGCGGTTGCTCGAGGTCGGGTGTGGTGCCGGCAACCTGTTGCTGCAAGCCACCGTCGCCGGAAGTTACCCGGTGGCGCTTGATCTCTCAAGGCAGGCGCTGACGTTCGTCCGCTCGCGTCTGGAGGAAGCCGGTGCTGGCGCTGAGGCTCCCGCTGGTTTCATCTGCACTCAGTCCGTCGGAGAGTCGTTGCCCCTTGAAGGGAACAGCTTTGACTGTATCCTCCTCTCGGAGGTGATCGAGCACCTGGAGTCCCCGCAGGTCTCCATCCGTGAGGCAGTCCGCGTGCTTTGTCCCGGTGGGCGCCTCCTGATTACGACACCCAATTACCGCAGCTTTTGGCCCCTCATGGAATGGGCTGTTGACCGCATGAACATGGCGCCCAAAATGGCAGGCGAGCAGCACATCAGCCGCTTCCACCCGTCCGCACTGAAGAAGATGCTGGTTGGCTCAGGTTTGCAGGTTGAGTACGCCGGTTCAATGTATAGTCTTAGCCCATTCCTCTCCTTGTTCTCTCTGGACCGCGCAAGCCAGCGATTGCAGCATGAACTGGATACGCGTTCTCCGTGGGGCATGATCCTGGTCGCCGTGGCAGTGAAACCTTAGAGTCTCTCCTATGAACGATACTCTCCGCCGCCTGCAGCGAAGCCTCTTTGACGAACCTCTTCCCAGGCTGGCAGTTTCCCTGGGCAGCATGACCGGGTTGATCGCGCTCGCCCTATATGGCTACCTGGGGATATTTTCGCGTTATGAGAGCGATGATTACTGTCTCTCGGCATTTTTTTACCAGGGCAATCTCGTCAACGCGATGATCGAGCGTTACTTTGTTTCCTCCAGCCGCTATACAAACATTCTTTTCATTGGTCTCGCGGACAGGCTGTTTGGCTGGTACAACGTCGCGATCCTGCCAGCGCTGATGCTGGGCTTGTTCGTGTGGGGGATGTATCTTTTGTTAAAAGAGGTTTCCAAAGCCGCTCAATTACAGTGGCGCCGTGGAGTCATCTTATTTCTTTCCGTCCTGATCGTTTATTTTTCAGTCACGCAGGCGCCCGATCTATATCAGACCCTGTACTGGCGCGCCGGCATGACGTCCCACTTTGCGCCCGTGGTATTTATGCCTTTTTGGGGCGCTTTTCTCATCAGGCAGATCCGGCGTGCGAAGGAGCGAATACCTCCTTTTTGGGTCCACCCCCTCTGTTTCACCATCCCATTTTTGATCGGCGGACTTTCAGAGCCGCCTACCGCACTGATGATCACCGTCCTCAGCCTGGCGATTGCCGCTGTCTGGTGGAACCGGAATCCGGCTCGTCGCTCGATTTTGATGCTGCTGGCATGGTCACTTATGGGCGCGCTGACGGCGCTGCTCGTCATGGGGCTGGCTCCTGCCAATTCGCTTCGCATGCAGACGGCACCTCCGGGATTGTTCGAGCTGATTTCCAAAATCATTTACTATCCATCCTTCTTCGTTGTGGATACCTTCCGGACGTTACCCATACCTACCCTGGTATCCATAGCTGTGACCGGGCTTCTGTTTTATGTACAATATGAACATGCATCCAAAACCCTTTCGGGGCAAGGGCGTACACGTCTTGGAATTTTGATGGTCCTTATTCTTGTGTTAGCATATCTCTTTATCGCCGCCAGTTTTGCACCGAGCGTGTATGGACAGTCTTATCCGGTGCCGCGGGCGCGCTTTATTGCAAGGGTCGTGATGACAGGCGCCTTGATGGCGGAAGGTGCGCTTCTTGGCACTTTGTTTGCACAGACAGGGATAAAATCATTTCAGTCCGCCGCGCTTCGTCAGTTTTCCATAATCGTGCTCATGATCCTTGTGCTTTATCCTTTACGAACAACCTGGCGGACGGCTGATGAAATCCCGCTTTACCAGCAGCGTGCCGCCGTCTGGGATCTGCGTGATGCTGAAATGCGAGCACTCAAAGGACAGGGGATGCAGGATCTTGTCGTGCGATTCCTGCCGGAGATCCCGATCCAGGACTTGGGCGACCGCACGGGTTTTCGATTGAACCGCTGTGCCGCGACGCTTTATGGAGTGAATTCGATCGTGGCTGTACCGATGGAAGAATAACTAACATGAGTGAAACTACACTGACGCCCATTCTAGTCACGGGCACACATCGCAGCGGCACCAGCTGGGTCGGCAAAATGCTTGCCGCCGACGCGCTGACCGCCTATATCAGCGAACCGTTGAACATTTTGCATCGTCCCGGTGTATTCCATGCCAAGGTCAATCACTGGTATCAATATATTTGCGAAGACAACGAGCATGAATTTCTCCCGGCATTCGAGGAATTACTGGAATTCGATTATCACATCTGGGATGAGATCCGGTCGCTGCGTTCACACAGGGATGTGCTGCGCATGGCACGTGACTTCTATATCTTTTACAACGGACTCATGCGAGGTCAACGTATCCTCCTTAAGGATCCGTTTGCGGTCTTTTCCACGCCTTGGTTTGCGAAGAGATTGAACAGCAGGGTTGTGATCGCTGTCCGTCACCCGGCGGCATTTGCCAGCAGCCTCAAGCGTCTCCATTGGCCGTTTAACTTCCAGGATTTGCTCGATCAGCCGCTGCTGATGCGCGATCATCTGGAACCATATCGGGAGGAAATGCAATCCATGAGAGCGGACGACGTTATAGGGCAGGCGGCGCTGCTCTGGAAAATGATCTATCGCTCGGTCCACACGACGCGCGAACAGCATCCCGATTTCATCCTCGTGCGCCACGAAGACCTTTCCCTCGACCCAATCTCCGGTTACCGCGTGTTGTACACGTCCCTTGGGCTGGAATTTGCACCCCGCGTGGAAAAAATCATTTTGAACTCGAGCAGTTCCGAAAACCCGAGGGAGCTTTCTCGCAGGACAGTTCATAGGGTAAAACTGGACAGCCGCGCCAACCTGGATAACTGGAAGAAACGACTTACGGCTGGTGAGATCGAGCGCGTCCGTACAATGACAGAAGGAATTTCAAAACTCTATTATTCCGATGCGGAGTGGTAAAACTCACCCGCATTCCACAGGAGAATTCAACGAATGAGCAATGCCAAAAAAACAATTCAGCGTGATCTGAAACAGGACGATTTGATCGTGGTCGCCGGCGCGGGTGGGTTTATCGGCGGGTCACTAGTGCGTTACTTTCACGACCTCGGTTTTACTCGCATCCGCGCCGTGGACAAGAAGCCGTTGAGCAACTGGTACCAGCGCACGCCCAGCGTCGAAAACCTGTGCCTGGACTTAAGTAATTATGAAGCTTGCGTGCGTGCAGTGGAGAGCGCGGTCGAGGTCTACAATCTGGCAGCAGACATGGGTGGTATGGGCTTCATCGAGCGATTCCGTGTGGAGTGCATGCGCTCCTCCCTGATCAACACACACCTGCTCGAAGCCTCGTATCAGGCGGGTGTCAATCGATACTTCTTTGCATCGTCTGCCTGCGTCTACAATACTGACTTGCAGCAGGATCCCAACGTGCGGGCGTTGAAAGAGTCAGATGCCTACCCGGCGATGGCAGAGCGGGGTTATGGCTGGGAAAAACTCTTCGCCGAGATGCTCTGCCAGGAATACTGGGCGGAGCGGCGCATGAAGACGTTCATCGCCCGCTTTCATAACGTGTACGGTCCCAACGGCACCTGGGATGGCGGGCGTGAGAAGGCGCCAGCTGCCATCTGCCGCAAGGTGATCCAGGCGAAGGACAGCGGCACGAACGAAATTATGATCTGGGGCGACGGCACACAGACCCGCAGCTTTACTTATATTGAGGATTGTGTGCTGGGAATCGATATGATCGTCCATTGCGACGAGCTCGTGTCCACGCCGATCAATTTGGGCTCGAGCGAATTGGTCTCTGTAGACGAGCTCGTGGGCATTGCTGAAGAAATTGGAAATGTGAAGCTTGCCCGCAAATATGACCTGACCGCGCCGAGAGGTGTGGCAGGCCGCAACAGCGATAACACCTTCATTAAGCAGGTCTTCGGCTGGGAGCCCTCTACGCCTTTCAAGGAAGGCTTAACCCATACTTATCGCTGGATCGAGGAGCAGTATTTTGCCCGCAAAGCTGGCGAGCGGGTAGTGGAAGATACGATCTAGTTATTTGAACGTGAGGAGTTTGCGCAGCCGCAGGCGGAACTTCCACGGCATCCAGGAATAGAGCATTTTGCGTGCGATCATTCTAAGCCGCAGCCAGGAGAGCCAGCTTCCGCCTTCGCGCTCGAGCACGCGCAGCATGTCCGGATAGCAGCGGTCGTCGTTGACAATGGTTTTTCCCGCTCCGTGAATGCGGAATTTCGCCCAGCGCTTGGGAACGTAGAGCAGCCTGGATACTTTCGAGATGCGCACCCAGAGGTCGTAGTCGAAGCTAAAAAATAACGAGAGGTCGAGCGGACCTACCTTGCGCCAGACGTCCGCACGGAAGAAGGTTGTCGCCTGGGGGATGTGGACCGAGCCGCGCAGCATCTGCCGGTAGCTCGTCTGCTTGGAGCCGAACTGCCCGACGGTCCCTCCGGAGTCGTCGATCAGGTCTGCATCGCCGTAGACCATTCCCACTTCAGGATGATTTTGTAAAACTGCCACAGCCTCAGAGACTGCGCCCGGGAAGTAAATATCATCTGAATTCAGCCAGGCGAGGATTTCCCCTGTTGCGCGAGTAAATCCTTTATTTAACGCGTCCGCGTGTCCCTTGTCCTTCTCCGATATCCACCACGCCAGATGGTCCTGATATTTCTTGATGACTTCCACGCTGTTGTCTTTGGAGCCGCCATCCACAACAATGTATTCGATGTTGGGATAGTCCTGTTCCAGGACGGAAAGAATCGATGTCTCAAGAAATTGACCCTGATTAAACGAAGGTGTAATGATGGATACTTTAGGGAGATTGGAAGATGTGTTCATGGAATGAAAAATTATAGCATCTTAACCAGAGTCCAAATGCTTTCCCACAAATCCTATATAATAGTACGGATCAACGATGCTTATCTCAATTGTCACGCCCTCCTTTAATCAGGCCGACTATATCGAACAAACCATCCAGTCTGTGCTTTCGCAGGATTATCCTCATATCGAGTACCTGATCGTTGACGGCGGTTCGTCAGACGGTACGATTGATATTATCAAAAAATACGAGACACAACTGGCTTGGTGGGTCAGTGAACAGGACAAAGGTCAGACCGACGCCATCAACAAGGGATTTGCGCGTGCGAAAGGCGACATCCTTGCCTGGATCAACTCGGATGATACCTACGAGCCGGGCGCTTTCGCGGCGGCGGTGAAATATTTGCGCACCCATCCCGAGGTTGGAATGGTGTACGGGGATTGCAACTATATCAATGAGACTGGGAACGTGATTGGTAGATTCAATTCAGCGCAGACGAATTATCGTCTGCTTCGCCGCGGGTATACTCATATCCCGCAGCAGACCATGTTCTTCCGTGCTGAATTATGGAAGCAGGCCGGTCCGCTTGACCCGTCCTTCTACTTTGCGATGGATTACGATCTGTGGACGCGTATTGCGGCGCGTACGGAAATAAAATATCTCCCGCAGACATGGGCAAATTTCAGGTTGCATACGTCTGGGAAATCGATCCTTGCCGATGAGCGCTGCTGGCCCGAAATGATGCGGGTTCACTACCGGGATGGCGGCTCGTTCTTTTCGGCGATCGTGGCGAAGTATTATCTTCGTAAGCTGATCGCACCGGTCTGGAACCGGCGCAGACGCAGTATGTTAAATACGAAGTCTAAAACCTCACGACTTTGGAATCCATCCTAGGTAAAAGATGAACTGGCTATTTTCCCCTCCCTCTACGGACGACCTGATCCGGTTGCTTCGCGCATGGCGGTTCTGGTCCGTAGGTGCGCTAATCGGAGCATTGCTTGGCGCGGCAGTGTACTATCTTGCGCCGCCTCCCTACCGTGCGCATGCAATCGTTTTGGTGGATTTCAATCTCGAGCAAGCCTGGCCCCAGGAGACGGATCGGCAGCAGTTCTACTACCTCGAACGCGAGACGCGCAAACTGGAGGAGATCGCCTGGTCTGATCTCGTGGTGGGACTGATCGCCGAAACCGATGAGAATATCACCACACAGGAATTGCGAAGCGGCAAACTGTCCCTGAGTCAGCCTGCGGAAGGCGGCTGGAACTTTTATGCTGTTGATGAAAACCAGGAGCGCGCTGCCGCATTGGTCACCTCGTGGACGCAGATCTTCGTGGAACAGGTCCGCTTCCAGACGGGAACGGCAGAGGGTCCCAATTCATTCATCGAAGCGACACTGACCCAGACCGCGCAAGTCCCACGTGACCGGAGTATATCTATCAGCCGCTATTTGTTTGTAGGTGCGCTGGTATTTTTGGCGCTTGGTTCATTTGTTGTTTTGTTTTTTAACAAGCCGGGATGATGAACTCATTGTTTTCTGCAAGCTCAATGACCAGGATCACACGCTTCCTGTGGGGCGCGGCATTGTTCACACTGCCTGTTACAAGCTTTCGATATTTCCCATTTCTGGGGGATAGTACCTACGTCCGCCCGCTGGCGCTTTACCCGATTGCATTATTGCTTTTCGTGCTCTTGATTCAGGTTGGGCGAGGCAAGGCATCCATTCCCCGTGCCGGTACACTGACCCCGCTCCTTGCGTTTGTCCTGCTTGCGCTGGCGGCGACTGGCCTCGGCATGTTGCTCGACCCGCTCCCCATGCGCGGGCACGAATATTTCGGGCGCACCATCCGCGCCTGGGTAACGCTGGTGATCGGCTTGTCCTTTTTTGGCGCGTCGGTGTGGATGAACCGCAATGAAGACGATCTGCGGTTTTCCATTCGATGGCTGCTGGCTGGCTTCGTGATGACGGTCTTGTGGAGCGGCATCCAGGCGCTTGCCTTTTATACACCGCTGCTCGAAAAAGAAACGGTTACGCATTGGCAACTCGCTTTTTCGATGCGCGAACTGGTCAGGACCAACCGCATCTCCGGCATGGCATATGAACCAGCCTGGCTCGCGGGACAGATCGCAACGGTGTATCTGCCGTGGCTGTTCGCGTCAGTCCTCACACGCCTGCGGGTGACGCGCTTCAGATGGCTTGAAATAACCTTACTGGGATTTGCTATCTTACTGCTGCTCGGGACATTTTCGCGCGGCGGATTGCTTACCGCGCTGGGTGCATCCGCGTTGACGTTTCTTCTGGTGGGACGCGCGGAACTGCGCGCTGCCTGGAACTGGTTTGCTTCAGGCTTCCAGCATGGCGGCAACTGGATCCTGCGCCTTGGGGTGCTTGCCCTCTTTATTGGTTCATTGGCGGGGGCAGGATTGTTCCTGAGTCAAAGAGGATACATCACACGGTTATTCAGCACACGGGCGGATAGTGTTGAAGAATTCATCATCGAGAATTCGGCAGGCGCGCGTGCCGCGTACAACATTGGAGCACTAGGTGCGTACGAGCAGAGTCCTTTTATGGGTGTGGGATTGGGCGCGAGCGGCTTTTACATCTACGAGCATTTGCCCGATTGGGCGCTGACCACCGTGCCGGAGATCGCGCGCCAGCTTAATCCTGAAAACCGTTTGTACCCGAACCCGAAAAACATGTATGTGCGCCTGCTGGCGGAGACGGGGCTGATCGGTTTCTTTGTCTTTGTTGCCTTCCTCTTTTCCGTGCTTGGAGACGCGCTACGTGCGTTGCAATCCGGGTCAACGCTGGGGCGGTATCTAGGTATTGCCGCTCTATTCTCATGGTTTGCCATTGCGTTCTATAACGTGACCCAGGATTCGTTTGCAACACCCAATCTTTGGATCAATTTTGGCATTCTCGTGGGCATGACTGCCTTTACGTTCGAAAGACTGCCGTCCTATGAAGATGGTTCACAAGGGATGGCTCAGTCATTGGAGCAACGATGATCGTTCTGTCTGTTGGGATGCCGCGCGCCGGCTCAGGCTGGCACTACAACCTTGTCCATGATCTCATGAAAACCACGGGCTGTGCCGATGCACACGAGATCCGTGAACGGTATCGTCTGCACAGAATACTGACGGAAGTCAACTGCAACATCGGCGTCCTTTCGCCGCGCAGGCTGGCGCTCGTCACCCTGCCTGCCCTGGTAGGGAATACCTTTGTGATCAAAGCCCACGCGGGACCCACTTCCGCGTCGCGCATGTTGCAGCACCTCGGCTTGATGCGTATTACGTACATTTACCGCGACCCGCGTGATGCCATGCTCTCCGCCTATGAGTATGGTCAGCGCTCTCTGAAAAAGGGACATCCGAATGCCTTCTCGCATCTCACCGATTTTCAGAAGAGCCTGGATTTCATCATGGATTACCTCCGCATCTGGAAGAAATGGATGAAACAGAAACATGTGCTCATTGCCCGCTACGAAGACCTGTTGACGGACTACGACCAGGAAGTAACGCGGCTGGTCCACTTCCTCAAACTACACGGGAACAAGCCTGAGGTCCAGCAGGTGATCGATGCCTATCGTCCCGAGGCGGCGGAGGGGCAACAGGGACTCCACTTTTACAAGGGCAAGATCGGGCGCTTCCGTGAATCCTACAGCGCGGAAGAGCAGGCAATCCTGAAGGAAAAATTCGGACCTTATCTTGCGCGTATGGGGTACGACACCTGACAACCTAATTGTTCTGTAAGGCGGGGTTTCCACAACCATTTTCGAGTATCATTATCTTATGCGACGATTTGAAACTCCCTACATCGCCGATTGGTTTGCTGCTTCACTGCGCTGGATTGTGCTGGTCAGCCTGGTCATTGCACTTTCTCTGGGAGGCCGGGTCAGTGCTGTGCCGTTCTGGCCGGTTACCCTGTTTTTCATCTGGAATACCATTATGAGCATGCTGGCGGTGTTCAGCGTCCGGGCGCGCGTCTATCACCGGCAGATCGTGCTGACGATCGATGTATTGCTTGCAGGGGCATTTTTCTGGCTGCAAACCGGCTCAGGCAGCACACCCAGTTGGGTGGGGCTAATTCCCATCCTGACGGGCGCGGTCTACTTTGAAGCCGCGGGGGCATTCATCGCCGCAGCTTTGTTTGCAATCTGGCAATACGTGATCGGCTACGGTGTTTTTTCCAGTGACTTTGCCGTGTTCCGTGAGATCGGCCTGACACTCGTAGCCGGCCTGATAGGTGGTATCGGCGGCCGCTATCTGATGCGGCGTCTGCGCACCTCGCGTCAGACGAAGCTGGATGTGGAGGAACGCAACCGCCGCATGGAAAGCGAGCGTCTGCGCGCCATCTATGAGCTGAGCTCAACGTTGACCGCGACGCTCAGTTACCGGCGCGTGCTTGATACGGCGCTGGACCTTGCCTATAACGCGTTAAATCCCAACCCCGACCCTGACGAACCAGAGGCAGAAGAACGACTGGTCAGTGCGGTCCTTTTGTTTCGAGAGAACCAATTGCGGATTGGTTCGGCGCGCCGGTTCACCAATGCTGACCTGCGCGTTAATCTGCAGGGAAATGATGGCATCCTCAAGAAAATATTGGATGGAGGTGATGCCGTCCTGACGACAGACATTGGCTATGACCCCGAGCTGGGACGCATCGTCGCGCTGCGTTCCTGCGCCTCTGCCTATTGCTTCCCATTGAGGAGCGGGTTCAACGTCTATGGCGCGATGCTGTTTGCTCACCCTGACCCGATTTACTTTAACAAGGATCGCTGCGGCTTGCTGGATATCATCGGCCGCCAGGCGGTGATCGCGGTCCAGAACGCGCGCTTGTACCAGGACTTGGTCGAAGAAAAGGAACGCATGATCGAGGTGCAGGAGGAAGCGCGCAAGAAGCTGGCGCGTGACCTGCACGACGGACCCACGCAGTCTGTGGCGGCAATGGCGATGCGTGTTAATCTGGCTCGTCGGATGCTGGCAAAGGATGTCAAAGAGGCAACCAATGAGCTGGTGAAGATCGAAGAGCTTGCGCATCGCACGACAAAAGAGATCCGCCACATGTTATTCACGCTGCGTCCCCTCATTTTGGAGTCGCAGGGGTTGAATGCCGCT
>JAICQC010000009.1 GCA_025938055.1 Anaerolineales bacterium
GAACAATTCTATCTTTGACCAGTTTTATGAAATCGGCGTGATTCCAGTCCTCGAGATCGACGCAGCCGACCGCGCCAAGCCGTTAGCGGAAGCGTTGCTCGCAGGAGGACTGCCTGTCGCGGAGGTGACCCTTCGCACCGAGGCGGCGCTCGAGTCGATTCGGGTCATGGCGCGCGAGCAACCGGAGGTCATCGTCGGGGCGGGAACCGTGATCAATCGGCAGCAGGCGGAAGCGGCGCGCGATGTGGGCGCGCAGTTCCTCGTTTCGCCGGGGATGGTGGAGGAGGTCGTCGTCTGGGCGCAGGAGAATCAGGTCCCAATCCTGGTCGGCGGGGTGACTCCTACGGAAATGATCCGCGCGATCAACCTCGGGCTACACCTTCTGAAATTTTTCCCCGCCGAAACGATGGGAGGGCTTAAAGCCATCAAGTCGATCTCCGATCCGTTCCCACAGTTAAAGTTCATTCCAACTGGCGGCATCCGCCTTGAAAACCTGGCAGAGTATTTGCAAATGAAAAAAGTTCATGCCATAGGCGGCTCCTGGATGGCAAAGCGCCAGATGATCGCAGAGGGTATGTTCGGTGAGATCACGCGCATGGCGAGAGAAGCCAGCAACATTGTCAAACAGGTTAGGAGAAATCATTCATGAAAGAGCAACCGCTTCGCACCACCGTGATCGGAAGTTATCCGTTCCCCTCTTGGCTGGAGTTGGCGACTCAGCAGCTCGATAAATTCGGCACAAATGAGATTACTGAGCTGCAGGAAGACGCGGTTATCGTCGCCATCCATGATCAAGCGGAAGCGGGACTGGACGTTATCACTGACGGTGAGCAATCGCGGCTGGATTTCAATCTGTCATTCTACGGATATTTACAGGGCATTCAACCGAATGAACGCCCGCTGCGCGTGTTCGGTCCGCCGGCGCATGACCAGCGCGGCAAACATGACATCATAGATGAAATCACGGCGCCGCGCGGGCTCGGCGTGGTAGAGGAGTACGAACGATTGAAACGGCTCGCTCCCAAAGGCTTCACGCTCAAAGCCAGTGTGCCGGGTCCGTACACGTTGAGCGGAAGGTTGAATCCCAATCAACAATACCCGGACCGATACGCGGTTACCGAAGCGTTGATTCCCATCGTGCGCGTGGAACTTGAATCCTTGGTCAGGGCAGGCTGTGAGGAAATCACTATGGATGAACCCTCCATGAGCTGTTATGCCTACAAGGAAGACACCAGCCGCTTTGTGGATATTTTCAACCGCACAGTGGACAGTGTGTTTGGCAGAACGCATCTTTCCACTCATTTATGTTTTGGGAATTTCAAGGCACGCGCAGTAGGTCCGCGCCAGTACACGCCGATGTTCCCTGATTTTCTTGACATGAAAGTGGATGAAATCCATCTGGAGATGGCGAGCCGTGAATTTTCTGAAATCGAGATCATCGAAGAAATCGCAAAAGTCAAGGATGTCGCCGTTGGCATTGTGGACGTGAAGTCCTATTACATCGAAACGCCCGAAGACATCGCCAGCCGCGTCCGCTTGTGCTTGAAATATGCACCGCCCGAACGCCTGTCCTTTGCGCCGGATTGTGGCCTGAGTCAGACCGCGCGCTGGGCATCGAAGCTCAAACTTCAGAACATGGTCAGGGGCGTGAAGATGGTGAGGAAGGAGTTGGGATTGTGATCAAACCAGTCCAACAAGATGACGTATTTCTCGAAGACGTATCACGCGCAAGGTCAAACCCTGACCAGTTGCATTTATGGTGGCTCGGTCAAAGTGGGTTCTTGACCCAGTGGCAGGATCATCATCTTTTGATGGACCCTTATTTATCAGATTCGCTGACAAAGAAATATGTGAGCACAAACAAGCCTCACGTGCGGATGACTGAAAGCGTCATCGCGCCCGAACGGCTGGCTTTTATTGATGTCGTCACCTCCAGTCATAATCACACCGATCACCTCGACGGGGAAACATTGATCCCGTTATGGAAGGCGAATCCGAGCCTGCAGGTGATCGTCTCGCGCGCCAACAGAACGTTTGCAGCAGAGCGATTGCAGGTTGCATCCAAAAAACTGATCCCTATTCGCGTGGATGAAAAAGCGATTACAGTTCCACCCTTTTCATTTCAAGCTATCCCCTCTGCTCACGAAACACTCGAGCAGGATGAAAACGGCGATTATCCCCATATCGGCCTGATCGTCCAGGCGGGCAAATGGACGATCTATCACAGCGGAGACTGCGTTCCTTATGAGGGCCTGGCGAAAAGGCTGAAGCAGTGGCAGGTCGACATTGCCCTACTTCCCATCAACGGGAGTGACCCAGGGCGCGGCGTGGCGGGCAACTTCACAGGGGAGGAGGCGGCGCGGTTGGGGAAAGAAATCAATGCAGGGATTGTGATTCCCTGTCACTATGACATGTTCGAATTCAACACGGTTTCGCCTGAGGGATTTGTGGAAGCCGCGAAACAAATCGGTCAACAATATCGGGTATTGAAGTGTGGGGAAAGATTGGATCTGTAAATAACGCTGCCAACCCGCATGCTTATCAACAGGTCACCGCTTTCTATCCTGATAGCGCTTATAGACACGCTTCCATGCTTCGGTGGGATTCGCCGGTTTCGACTTCTTTCGGTCGTCGCGGCTCAGATGAAATGCAAAATCCTCGAGTAAGCCGCAGACCGCTTCATTCGGCTTGAACTGGACGGGCGGGCGTCCATAGTTGATCGCTTCCACAAATAAGGCATCGGTATAAGGGATGACCATGGAGGACGGCATCCCCACAGCGGTTTCGATCTTATCCTTTGGAAGACCGGAGCGGGGAAACGTGGCGTTGAGAATCAGTCTCATTTTTTCCTTGGGATATCCCAGTTTTTTATAGGTATCCATGGCAGCCGAGGCTGCACGGATCGAGGACATGTCGGGGGAAGCAATCATCAAAATGACATCGGCAACATCCAGTGCCTGGAGGGTAACATCGCTGAAATCATGAGAAAGATCCGCAACAATGTATTCGAAGTTTTGCTTTAATAAGCGGAAGGCAGCCGCCAGGGTTTCAGGTTGTAAAGGCGCAGCCTCCGCCGGGAAGGTGGGGGCTGCAATAAAGGATAACCCGTTTTCATATGTATCGATCACGGAGATAAGTGCATCCATGTCCAGTTCATTTGTGCTGAATCGTGATATATCCACCCATGTTCGGCGCAAGGCTTTGTTTAGCATCAAGGCAACCTGCCCGGAGGTCATGGTTAAGTCCAGCAGGATGGTGGAATGAGTCCACAAGGAGGCTAACGCAACGCCCAGATTGACTGCCAGCGTGGAGCATCCCGTCCCGCCGCGCAGGCTATGCACCACGATCATACGTCCCTCTTGGGCAGACGTTTCGGCGCGAGGCACGCGCGTCGCCTCTGCCCGGCGGAGCAACGCCAGGACACGCGCCATCAACTCTGCAGGTTCAAATGGTTTCGTCAGGTGATCGTCTGCACCGGCTTCAAATGCCTTGAGCTTATCTTGCAAGCCAGACTGCGCCGTAAGGATCAGAATCGGCGTATCGGCAAACTCCGGCTCGCGGCGCAGAATGCTGGTTAGCTGATACCCGTCGATATCAGGCATCATTACATCTGTAATGATTACGTCAGGCTTGATCATGCGCGCTTTTGTCACGCCCTGATTGCCGTTATCGGCAAAATCAAGTTGTGCAGCAAGAGGTTCCAAGGCGCGAGCAACAAGTTGATGGTTGATCGGTTCATCATCTACGATTAAGATACGCGGCATCATTTCCTCCTACGGCTTCTTATGCAAATTCCCATATCGATACGAATTCCTGCAAACGCTGGATTTCACATTCCACTTGCTCTACAAGAATCGAAGCAAATTGCAGGTCTTCCCGTTTTCCCATCTCTTCCAACTCCAGCGAGAGACTTGCCAGGGGTTCAGTGGCAAAGTTGAGACAAGTCCCCTTCAGGTTATGGGCAAGGCGACCCACCTTATGAGCATCATTATTCTTCACTGCCTCCTGAATCTCGGAAAGGCGCTCCGGCAGGCCGGAGTAAAAAAGCCCAAACATTTCAAGCATGAACACGCGGTCACCATCAAAATGGACAAGGGCCGATTCGACATTCATTGGCGGTATGTTCGTTTGGGTGACAAATTGCGGCACCAAGTCATTCGTCGCATCCTCGAATTGGATCTCTTCCCCGAAGAGACCATCGTCCTCAAGCAATGAGCTCTGTATGGATGCATATTCATCTGCAGGCGCTGACATTTCAGGAGAGTCAAATGCAGAATCTAGCTTTTGATCGCTCTGCGTCCATCTCTCCAGCATGCTGAAGAAGACCTTTGGCTCCAACGGCTTGGAGAGGTAATCATCCATGCCAGCTTCGATACAGCGTTCGCGGTCACCGCTCAACGCGTGAGCGGTCATAGCAATGATCGGCGTATGCACGCCCGTTTGTTCCTCCCATTCACGGATTAATCGTGTGGCTTCAAAACCATCCATCTCAGACATCTGAACGTCCATCAGGATGGCATTGTAGCTGGCAGCCTTTGCCTTTTCAACGGCATGTGTGCCGCTTTCCACGGCATCGACAGAATAACCTGCCTTTTGCAGGAGTGTGACCGCCAATTTCTGGTTGATGGGATTGTCCTCTGCCAGTAGAATGCGCAAGTGCTGACGGTTTTGTTCTGCGAGCTGGTGGCGGGTGACAAGTTGTTGACCTTCCTGCTCATTTTGACTCAATACGGCGATCAATGCCTCGCGCAGCATTTGCTGCTTTACAGGCTTCAGGAGATAGGCAGAACAACCAAGCGCTTCCAGGCGCGCTGCATCCCCGCGCATACCCATCGAGGTCAGGATGATGATCTTCGCTTGTTTCAGCGACGGGTCACTTCGGATGGCTTGCGCGGTTTGTTCGCCATCCATGCCGGGCATTTGCATGTCCAAAAGGACAATGTCGAAGGGATTGCCTGCGCGTACAGCCTGGCGCAACACTTCCAGCCCTTTCGCACCGCTCGAAACAGTTTCGATCTTGCATCCAAATCCCTCCACCATGTGAGTGAGGACCGTTCGATTAGTAAGGTTGTCGTCAATCGCCAGGACACGAGCCAAGGTGATGCTCACCGTCTCTGGCTGTAACGAAGTCATGGCAGGTTTACTGGTACGCGGCTGTTTTTCAAAATTGATGTTGAACCAGAATGTGCTTCCCTCACCGGGAGTGCTATGCACGCCTATCGTTCCATTCATTACTTCCACAAGTTGCTTGGAGATGGTCAGACCAAGACCTGTGCCGCCATATTTTCGTGTGGTGGAGCCATCTGCCTGGGTGAAACGTTCAAAGATCAATGCTTGCCTTTTCAAGGGGATGCCGATCCCGGTATCCTGCACGGAGAAGCGGATCTCGACCGTATCATCTTCCTCCTTGACCGGCTCTGCCCGAATAATGATCTCACCTTGATGGGTAAATTTAATGGCATTCCCCACCAGGTTGACCAAAATCTGACGCAACCGCGATGGATCTCCGCGCAGGTCTGCTGCAAGGTCAGGGTGGATCAAGCAGACCAACTCCAGACCCTTCTCTTCCGCGCGCTTGGCAAGAGCGTAGGCAACGTCCTCAATCGTGTTGCGCAAGTCGAAATTAATGGTTTCCAGCTCCAGCCTACCTGCTTCGATCTTTGAAAAGTCCAGGATGTCATTAATGATGACCAACAATGCTTCTGCGCTGTGCAGAGACGTTTGCAAATAATCCTGTTGTTCAGCAGTCAGAGAGGTATCCAGGGCGAGCTCGAGCATGCCGATGACCCCGTTCATCGGTGTGCGAATCTCATGGCTCATATTGGCAAGGAATTCACTCTTGGCGCGGTTCGCTTCTTCCGCCTCTTGTTGGGCGCGGACCAGATCAGAAATATCATGATAAATCGCCAGCGCGCCGGTTCGTTCGTTTCCCACAAAGATGGGAACTCCGAAAATTTCCACATCTACATGCGAACCATCTTTGCGATGACGTTTCCCAATTCGGTGGATCGACTTCTCCATCACGTGCCGCGTATACTGGGCAGCTTCCTGATAGGTTTCCACTGTTGTGATCAGCGTATCGAGATTTTTCCCTATAATCTCTTTAGCTTTATATTGGAAAAGATTTTCGAAAGCAGGGTTGCTGGATAAGATGTTTTCGGCTTCATCCAAAACTACGATGGCAACCGGACTGTTGCTGACAACGGCTTCGAAATATTGTTTCTGACGTACGATCTCTGCTTCAACCTGCTTGCGCTCGGTAATGTCGCGGTCGATACCAACGATGAGCTCACGCCCACTCACTGTAAGGATGGTTGTAGAAACTTCCACGGGGAAGATCGAGCCATCCTTGTGACGGTGAAGCGTTTCAAGCTTGAAATGACCCACCTCACGCAACTGCTTAAGATAGGTCATTCGCTCGTCTGGCGTGCCAGTCGTTACGTTCAAAATGTTGATGGACTGACCGATCAGCTCATCCCGCTCATACCCGTTCATCTGGCCTGCCGCTTCATTGCAATCGAGAATTGGCCACAAGCTACTGGGATCATTTGGATCAATGATCACAACAGCATCGGGCAGCAAGTTCAACATAGTCCGAAACAGGGTTTCAGTCTGTTCCAGCGTTGTTTCCACCTGCTTGCGGTCTGTAATGTCATGAAAGACGATCAGCTTTTGCCCATCGATCCCTTTTTCCTGCATAGAAGAGATGGACACATCATAGAGTCGTCCGAGCCAGTTGAAGGAATAGATGGCACGGTCGAAGCGTTCTTCTGTCTTGAAAACGTCTGACAGGCTGTGCCCGATCACACTTTTAAACGTAACCCCCAGGCGGTCTACCAGGGCACGATTACAACGCAGGACGAGGTCATTTTCATTGATTACAAGAATAGGGTCTGAGATGGAATCAAAGATCAGTTCCCATTCCTGTTTGCCCTGTTCGATAACATGGAGCAATCCGCGCTGCGAGCCAATCAGACCGCCCACAATTCCGAAGAGCAGGGGGATAAAATCCATCACGATGAGAATGGGATCTATTCTATGGGCATAAAAAAATGCCCAGAGCGTCATGGGCAAATTATTTTTCGAAAATTGCAACCAGACCCCCAGGAAGAAAAAGATTGTTCCAACCAGTACGCCCGCGATGGCAAAACGATACATTGTGCGGTTTCTTAGCCATTTCATGGCTGCCTCCATCTTATAAAGGGAAAACTCGGAACCCATATACTGAGGGCTAGTGTAGCATACAAATTTTTGAATTTACTTACAGTTTAATAACGTCGAACTTTCAAAAAGAATAGGAATTTCCCCGTATTCCTTGGCAAAAACTACCTGAGGATCGTCAACACCAGACGGTCACAAGAAGAAAATATGTCTTTATCGGCTGCGCCGCTTTTCAAATTGGTAGATGGACCAGGAGTTATACAAGTGATGGTACACAATATAGAAGGTGGGACCCATTGCCACCAGTGGATTAATAAACGTTAGCGCGATCCAGATGACGAACGACAGATTCTTTTGTCCGAGTGACTGGCTGGCTTCCTGCCAGTTGCGCGGACCGCCAAGGAGGGCGCCCACGCCAAAGTTGGCAATACAGAGAACAAGCGAAATCAGAGCGATGGTAACAAGTGTGAGCAGGGAATTTGAATTTTCATTGCGCAGAAAACTCGAGGCGTTGGCGCTGATAAGCAACAGATTGACGAGCCAGATGGGAAAAGAGAGGGACTTCCCTTTGCGAATAAAATCCCGGCCTGCTGCAGGTAGAAACGTGCTGAAGCGGGCGAGGATCAACGGTACGAACATGACGATCAGTACAGGTTCCAGAACCTCCCAAACCGAGACTTGCACGTCTGCGCTAATCAAGAACGGCAGTGTCACCGGGATCACTACCGCGCTGGAGAGGTTTGTAACCAGCACGGCGGCGATTACATACTCGATTTCACCTTTGATAAACCCGATGATCACCGGCGCCGCAATGGCTGTTGGAGCGATCGCCGTCATGAACGCCGTCAGTGCCAGCATTTGGTCAAAGGATGTCAGCAGCGCATAACTGAGAAATGCCAGCGCCACATTGGCAAGAAGTACCCATAACACACTTTTTTGGATCATTCCCAATTTGAAATCGATATCCAGGAACGCGAAGAACAGCATCACCATCAGCAGATACTGGATCAGGAAGGATGCATGATGGAGTTGAGGCATCAATGCGCCAAGCAGCATGGTTAGCAGCAAGCCAAAGACCTTGCCATAGACCTTGAAAAACGTGTTTGTCTGAGAAATCATCACGATTAATATTCAGGCGCGCGTTCTATCCTGCAGATATTTTACCTGCCACTATCACTTTCATTTTTAGATGACGTACGTTATGCAGACGACCTGCACACTAGAATCCGCGCGCCATGTGGTAATACAAGTCATTCCAGCGCAGTTTTTCCTTGAATTCATCTACGCGGGTATTTTCATCGATCAACAGGAACTCGATCCCTGCCATTTCGGCAAAGTCGCGCAGATGCTCAGGCGTGATCGAATAGCTAAAGCCCGTGTGATGCGCGCCGCCGGCGAAGATCCATGCTGCTGCAGCGACCTTGAGATTCGGACGCGGCAGCCACAGGGCGCGCGCCACAGGAAGCCTGGGAAGAGGCTCATCAGTCGGGACAACATCCACCACATTCGCTACAAGCCGATAGCGCTGACCCATATCCATAATGGAGGCGCAGACACCCGTGCCTGTCTGTGAATCGAAGACCAGCCGGACAGGATCAGCCTTGCCACCGATGGAGAGCGGGTGGATCTCCAATCTCGGCTTGCTGGCTGCGATCGATTCGCAAATCTCGAGCATGTGTGCGCCCAGCACTTTATCTCCGCTGGCGCTGAAGTGATATGTGTAGTCTTCCATAAAACTGACACCGCCCGTCAAGCCGGCGTTCATCACCTTCATGGCGCGCACGAGCGCGGAGGTCTTCCAGTCGCCTTCCGCGCCGAAGCCATAGCCATCGCGCATGAGGCGCTGGACTGCCAGACCAGGCAACTGCACCAGCCCATGCAGATCCTCGAATGTGGTCGTAAAGGCTTTGAAGCTGCCCGCGCTCAGGAAATTCCGCAAACCGATCTCGATGCGCGCACTATCCCGAAGGGACGCGTTTTTCGCGCCGTCCGATTTGAGTTCGGCAACGACATCATATTCATCTACATAGGTTTGTACAAGATCGTCCACTTCGGCGTCGGTGGCTTCACGGACGAGTTTGACCAGGTCGCCCACACCGTAGCCATAGACATCGTAACCGAGCCGCAGCTGCGCTTCGACCTTGTCCCCTTCCGTCACCGCGACATCGCGCATGTTATCGCCAAAGCGCGCGATCTTTGCACCTTGCGCATCCGCCCAGGCACACGCCGCGCGGACCCACACGCCGATCTCCTGCTGGACCTCCTCATCCTGCCAGTGACCGACAACCACCTTGCGATTGAGCCGCATACGACTCCCGATGAAGCCGAACTCGCGGTCGCCGTGCGCGGACTGGTTGAGGTTCATAAAATCCATATCGATTGTGGACCAGGGGATTTCCCGGTTGTATTGCGTGTGCAAATGCAGGAACGGTTTCTTGAGCAGGCTTAATCCCGCGATCCACATTTTGGCGGGTGAGAAGGTATGCATCCAGGTGACCAGACCCACACAGTTTTTCGCGGAGTTTGCTTCCAGGCAGAGTTCATAAATCGCATCCGGCGTTGTCAGCACAGGCTTGAAGACGACCTGCACTGGCACATGGGCAGAGGCACCCAAAGCCGCCGCGATCTCGCGCGAATGTTCGGCAACGGTCTCGAGGGTTTTCGGACCGTACAGATGTTGACTTCCCGTCACAAACCATACTTCGTACTGTTTCAGATCGATCATGATTGCAACTCCTTTTTACGACTTTTTTGTCTGCCCGTAATAGGCGTTTGCGCCGTGTTTTCTCAGATAGTGCTTATCCAACAATTCCTGCTGTATGGGCGGAATACCCGGCTCGAGCATCATGGTGTGAAAGTTCATGAATGCGACTTCCTCCAATACCACCGCATTGTGGACGGCATCCATAGGATCAGTGCCCCAAACAAATGGGCCGTGACTGTGGACAAGAACTGCGGGAATGGCATCCGGGTCCTTCCCCTGGAAGGTCTCCTTGATTACCAACCCGGTTTCCTTTTCGTATTCGCCCTGGATCTCGTCTTTGGTCATCTTTCGGGTGCAGGGGATCTCGCCATAGAAATAATCGCTATGCGTTGTGCCGAGCGCCATAATCCCGCGGCCTGCCTGTGCAAAGCTCGTTGCCCAACGGCTGTGGGTGTGGACGATGCCACCGACGTTGGAAAAGGCTTTATACAGCTCGAGGTGCGTGGGCGTGTCGGAAGAAGGCTTTAACCTTCCATCCACGACCTTTCCCGTTTCCATATCCACAACCACCATGTCCTCGGCCTTCATGTCCTCGTAGGAAACGCCCGAGGGTTTGATGACCATTAGCCCCTGCTCCCTGTCGATGCCCGACACATTCCCCCAAGTAAAGGTGATCAGGCCATGCTTGGGAAGCAGCAGATTTGCCCGTAATACCTGTTCTTTCAATGGTTCTACCATCTTTTATTACCTCAACCCATCCACGGCGGCTCTTTCGATGACAAGCCCCTTTTTGTAGCGTTCCATGAATGCCGTAAAGCCATCGACATCCCCTTGATCGGGGACTATCGTTGTGCCATTTTCTCCTGCAAAGACTTTGTTGGAGAGATAGTCTTCCAGAGGTTCATTCATTGACTTATGAAGCATATAGGAGGCAAGCAATGCAATCCCCCACGCGCCGCCCTCGCCTGCGGTCTCCATCACGGAAACGGGTACATTCATTGCCGCTGCCATGAATCTTTGACCTACTTCCCTTGTTTTGAAGAAACCCCCATGACCCAGGACCTGGTCGATCTTTACCTGCTCCTGTTCAAAGAGGATGTCTAATCCGATCTTCAATGCGCCGAGCGCGGCGAACAGATGCGTACGCATGAAGTTTGCAAGTGTGAGGCGGCTTTCGGGTGTACGGACGAAAAGTGGACGACCCTCCTCAAGATGCGTAATGTGCTCCCCCGACAAATAATTGTAGGCAAGAAGTCCGCCCGCGTCCGCATCACCCGTGAGCGCCTTTTGATACAGCGTTTCATATAGTTTGGACTCGCTTATCTCTACACCCAGGGCTTGCGTGAATTCCTGGAAAATATCAACCCATGCATTGAGATCGGATGTGCAGTTGTTACTATGGACCATGGCTACGGGCTTGCCCGTGGGCGTCGTCACCATGTCGATCTCGGGGTACACCTTCGATAGAGCCTTTTCCAACACGATCATGGCGAAGACGGAAGTTCCTGCGGAAACATTGCCGGTTCGCTCTGCAACACTATTGGTCGCGACCATGCCTGTGCCCGCATCGCCCTCGGGCGGACAAAGCGGGATACCCGCTTGTAGTCCTCCCGTGGGATCGAGCAACCTTGCGCCTTCTTCGGTCAGAACGCCTGCGGCATCTCCGGCGACAAGCACGCTAGGCAGGATATCCTGGAGCTTCCACAAGATATTTTCCGATTTGAGTCGTTCGTTGAACAGCTCAATCTTACGTTCATCGTAGTCGTTGGTCTGGCTATCAATGGGGAACATACCTGATGCTTCTCCAACGCCTAACACCTTTTGCCCAGTCAATTTCCAATGAACATAACCTGCCAGCGTGGTCAGGTGGCTGATATCCTTGATGTGCGGTTCCTTGTTCAATATCGCCTGATAGAGGTGAGCAATGCTCCAACGCTGGGGAATGTTAAATTGGAACAGATCCGTGAGTCGCTCTGACGCCTGTCCGGTCATGGTATTTCGCCAGGTGCGAAACGGCACGAGGAGATTTCCGTCCTGGTCGAATGCCATGTAACCGTGCATCATGGCGCTGAAGCCAAGGGCGCCAATGGTTTGGAGCGGGGTGTTGTACTTTTCAAGAACCTCGTCGCTAAGTTTTCGATAACTTTCCTGCAAGCCCGTCCAAACATCTTCAAGGCTGTAGGTCCAGACTCCGTTTTCATACCGGTTTTCCCACTCATGGCTTCCCGACGCGATGGGCGCATGGTCTTCGCCGATCAGCACCGCCTTGATGCGAGTCGAGCCGAGCTCAATGCCAAGAGCAGTCTTTCCGCTCTCGATTGCTTTTTGGGAATCGTTTCGATCCATGTTCGTCTCCCATGATTTGACTTGGATTGACCACGGACCCTAGACCATCGTCCACGGTATGGTCGCCATTATCCCGGATACCATATCTTGCGAGGCTCGTCCTCCGACCGCACATACTCCCAGGCAGAGTCGATCAACTTCTTCATGTCATATTCAGGGCGCCAGCCCAGTAACAGCTTTGCTTTTGTATTGTCCAGCCAGGTAGAGTGATACTCTGTTCTGATTTCAACAGATTGCAGCCCGCGGCTTTCTGCAAGATCTCGAGCCATCTCGCCATAATCCACGGGTTCATCCATACTGATATTGAACAATTGCTGCCGGGCGTTTGGATGATCCAGTGCAAGCAACAACGCACTGACCAGATCCTCCACGTGGACAAAGTTCCGTTTGACAGGCTGACCGGCGGGGTCCAGCATGATCGGAATGGTCTGTGTCCGCATGTATTCATCCGCCTGTTGTGCGCCAACTAGATCGCGCCAGCGCGGTCCTCCAAAGACATCCTCGCCGAAGGAAAGCTGGTACTTGAAATCATCCTTCTCCATGATCCAGGGCGCCCTCAGGCAGCAGCCATTGAGGTCATATTGAATGTAATATTGCTCGAGCATCACTTCTTCAAGGACTTTTGAAAGCGCATAGCAGCCGGGGTACGCCGAATGCCTTTGCGCTTCGGTCACCGGGATCGGGTGCGGATACACAAAATGACCCACACCCGCATCGCCACCGATCAAAATGAACTGCTGAAATGTGGGACTGGTGCGGCATGCCTCCAGGAGCCAGAACAAGCCTTTGACCGCCACATCCATGATCTGATCGGGCGTTTCCTTGCAGGTCGCTAGGTGGACGACATGTGTGACACCATCCATTGCTTTCTCAACGACCTCGCGGTACTCAATGGAGCCGTGAACGTTCTGGATACGTTCGTGAGGTTCGAGTTCACGGTGATGACACAACGCACGCACGGTAAACGAATCAAATCTCGGGTCTGCCAGCAGACGCCGAATGAATGTCCTCCCCACCTTACCAGTTGCACCCGTGACTAAGACCGTTCCAGATGTGGACATTTCGTTTTCCTGTTCAGCATTTAGCATTTGGTCCACTTGCCATTGGCGTTGCTCGATTCCATGACGCTGTTCACGAAACGCACACCCAGCAGTCCATCCCCCGAATTCGGAAAGTGAAGCGCAAGCGGGTCTGCCGCCTGGCCCGCCCGGCGAGCGCTGATGGCCTCTGCTGCATCCGAATAGAGGTTTGCAAAGGCATCCGGAAATCCCTCGGGGTGACCAGCGACAATGCGGCTCGAGCGTGCGGCGAGGGGGAACGTGCCCGGTCCGTTTGGCGTCCTGTTTTGCGACGGACCGTGGAGTGGCTTGAACGTCAACGCCTGCGGGAATTCCTGCATCCATTCCAGGGTTCCCTGGTTCCCGCTGACGCGAATACGCAGGCTGTTCTCCATCCCCGCGGCGGCTTGCGTGACCCAGAATGTGCCGCGGGCGCCATTGTCAAACCGAAGCAGTGCCCCGGCATAATCATGGATGAGTCGCCTGGGGACAATAGTCCCAATCTCCGCGGCGACCTCGTCCATTTCCAGCCCGCTGATAAAGCGCGTAAGGTTATGGGCATGCGTGCCAATATCACCCATCACCCGGGAGGGCCCGCCGCGCACCGGGTCGTATTTCCAGGTGAGCACCTTGGGCATGGGTTTCGATTCGTCGGCTTTCCCGCCCTGGACATACTCCACCTGAATTAAACGGATCGTGCCCAACTGCCCATCCTGCACCATTGCTTTTGCCTGGCGGACCATCGGGTAGCCGGTGTAATTATGGGTCAGGCAAAAGATCAAGCCGGTTTGCTGAACCTTCTTGTGCAGGGTTTCGGCTTCCTCCAGTGTATTCGTCATGGGCTTGTCGCAGATCACGTCGAAGCCGCGCTCCAGCGCCATCCTGGCATATTCAAAATGACTGTCGTTGGGCGTCATGATGGCGACCACGTCCACACCGTCCCTGCGGGAGGACTCCGCGTCGAGCATTTCCTGGACGTTCGCATACAGGCGGCTGGCGTCCACCCCAAGTTCCTGCCCGGCTTTTTTTGACTTTTCGGGGTCGGAGGAGAATATACCCGTGACAATCTCATAGCGGTCGTCGCGGCGCGCTGCCTGCCGGTGCATCGCACCGATAAATGAACCCGGTCCACCACCGATGAGGGCGAGCCGCAGCCTGCGCCCAAGCATGGATATCACGGGATTTAATGCCATATCACTACTCCTGTGCCAGAATTTCTCGATTCGGCTGCAAGCATGCACTTCCTTTCTGAGCAGGATCAGATCTCAACGTCGGCTGCTCCCTCTCCTCCCGTGTTGCGGATGGAGCTTCGCCGCACAATCAGGGTCGGCGGAAGAACAATGGACCTGGCGACAACAGGATCAAGTTCCTGCCAGCCGGCTTCAATGATCTTGATGGCTTCAGCGACTGCAACGTTTGCAACCTCATATGGATCCTGCTGGACTGTTGTCAGGGGCGGAGAAAAAAAACCAGATTCAGCAATATTGTCGAATCCAACAATCCCAACGTCCTCAGGGATACGAATTCCATTTGTTGAAAGAAACTGTATGACTGCCAGTGCCATCTGATCGTTGGCAACAAAGATCGCGTCCATATCCGGATACTGGGCAAACAGCTTTTCGACAGCCTGGGCGCCGCTGGCAGAGGACCAATTCCCTTCCACGCTTTGACTCTCCTCCGGCTCGAGTCCAGCTTCTGTTAAGGAATCCTTCCAGGCTGCTTTACGCTGGCGCGCTTCCCACCAGTCCAGCGGACCGGAAATATGCCCGACCCTCCGATACCCCTGTTCAAGCAAGTGGGACACTGCCATTCGCCCGCCAAGATAATTATCGATGGATACTACCGAGAGATTCTCCCGGGTTTCCATGGTCAAGGCGACCATGGGGACCTCCAAATCGACAGGCGGAGCATTTACCCATTTTCGATTCTCACCGACTTGCGGCACCGCCCAGATGATCCCATCCACGTGGCGGGAGAGAAACGACTGCAGAATCGGCCTGATATCCTCGATATCGAAACTGGGGAGTTCTTTCAGGAGCACGGAGTACCCGGACTCCTCCGCCGCCGAGGTAATGCCGCTCAACGTGCGTGAAGGGCCAATGTACTTGAGCCCGGCTATCACGACACCAAGCGTATGGCTCCGCTGTCTGATCAGGCTGCGCGCCAGCTCACTGGGCCGATAGCTGAGGGCTTTGATAACTTCCTTTACTTTTCTTCGAGTGGCAGGGGATACATCTGATCTTTCATTAATTACGCGCGAGACAGTCTGTGTAGAAACCCCTGCCACAGAAGCAACTTCCTTGATGGTTGCACGCACAGTTTTGGAGCGCATTTGTCACTGTTATCGATAACGGGAACGATAACATTTTACCGGGATTCTTTATGAAGTCAAGGAATCCTGAGGAATGTATCTTGCCCCCCACCAGGCTTAGCGTCCGTGAACATACCTGGGTCGGGTCATATTCTCAGGCGAAAGGATCTCGTCCAGTTCGCTTTTGGCGAGATAGCCCTTTTCCAGCACAATTTCATAGACCGAACGTCCGCTTTGCAGCGCTTCATTGGCTACCAGCGTGGATTTTTCATACCCAATATACGGGTTGAGCGCAGTGACCAGTCCAATCGAGTTTTCAACCATTCGGCGGCAAACTTCACGGTTGGCAGTGATACCATCCACACAGCGATCTGCCAGGGTACGGCAGGCACGTCCGAGCATATCCAGTGAAGTGAAGAGTTTATACGCAATGACCGGTTCCATTACATTCAGTTCGAGTTGTCCGGCTTCTGCCGCCAGCGTAATGGTCACATCGTTGCCGATCACCTCGAATGCCACCTGATTGACCACTTCCGGGATGATGGGGTTGACCTTGCCCGGCATGATCGTTGAACCGGGAGCCATAGACGGAAGATTGATCTCGTGTAAGCCAGCCCGCGGACCGGAAGACAGCAGGCGCAGGTCATTGCAGATTTTCGAGAGCTTGGTTGCCACTCGTTTCAGCACGCCGGAGAGCTGAACATACGCCCCGGTATCCTGGGTAGCTTCAACGAGATTCTCCGAGCCGACGACGGGAATCCCGGTCAGTTCATGTAACTTGCTAGTCACCAGCCGCGCATAGTCTGGATGTGAGTTCAACCCGGTGCCAATGGCAGTCGCGCCCATGTTGATTTCATGGATGAGCGCCTGTGCTTCACGGACGCGTTGGAGATCTTCCTTCACCATGATCGCCCAGGCCCCAAATTCCTGTCCAAGCGTCATCGGGACGGCATCCTGCAACTGGGTCCGCCCCATCTTGATCACATCGGAAAACTCGTCCCTCTTGCGGGCGAATGCATCTCGCAAATGTGACATTTCCACTGATAATTCATCCAGTTTCTGGCTGAGCGTAAGGCGCAGCGCGGTGGGGTAAACATCGTTGGTGGACTGCGACATATTGACATGATTCAAGGGGTGCAGAATATCGTATTGACCTTTTTCACGCCCGAGCAATTCCAGCGCCCTGTTGGCGATGACCTCGTTGGCGTTCATATTGGTTGAGGTTCCGGCTCCGCCCTGGACAATATCCACTACAAACTCATCGAGTAGAGAGCCAGCCAGAATGTCATCACAGGCACGGCAGATCACGTCTGCGATTTTCGGGTCAAGCAGACCCAGTTCCTGGTTCGTGAGAGCCGCTGCCTTTTTGATATAAGCCAGCGATTTGATTAACCATGGATAGTGGGCAATCGGGATGCCGGTAATAACAAAATTTTCAGTAGCACGCAGCGTCTGGATGCCAAAATAACGATCCGCCGGAACTTCGCGCTCGCCCAGCATATCGTGTTCGGTACGAGTGGTTTTCATTCAGGGTTTCCTTTCAGGGTCATATTCTAACGCTTAGTGCTGAGCAGTGAGGATATGGCGAATCTCTCCTATCACCAAACTGCCGCGTTTGGCAGGAGAGTATCGTGGGGCGAGCTCAGACCCGAGTCTGATCTGTTTAAAGGCTGCCTCCATTATATTGAAGTTCAATGTAATGTTTAATACAGGAGATGATCTTAAGTATCCACCAATTCTCGGTTTCTGTCAGCATCGACTACTATCCACGACCCATGCTCTTCGCTTATCTGTCAGATACTCATGTTTTGGAATGCAGGAGGTGATCTGCAACTGCCCCCAGATGTGGGAAGACGTGGTTTGGCTGATAGGGTGATGAGGAGATGTCCTCCTGACGCGTCTCACCACTGAGAACCAGGATCGTAGGAATCCCCGCGGTCGCGCCGAGCGCAATATCCGTATAGAGCCGGTCTCCGATCATGCACATCGCCGAAACGGGAACGCCAACCCGTTCCGCAGCCTTTTCCACAAACAACGGATTTGGCTTTCCGACCACAAGGTCCGGTTCGCGCCCGGTGGAGGCTTTAACAAACGCGATCGTTGCGCCGATATCGGGCATGAAGCCATCCTCCGTTGGGCAATTGTAATCAGGGTGAGTTGCAATATACGGCGCGCCGGCGCGTACCAGGCTGCACAGAGTCCAGAGCTTGTCGTACGTCAACATTGTATCGAACCCCAGCACGACAAGATCCGGACGTTCCTGTGTGAGGGCAAAGCCGCGCTCGAGAAATTCATTTTCGAGGGCTGATGTCCCCACAAGATAAACCCGCGCCCCGGGCTTTTGATCCCTTAGATGCATGGCTGTCGCCTCTCCCGAAGTAAACACCTTCTCACGCGAGATCGTCAACCCTAAACGTATAATCTTTTCAGCATACTGCTGGCTGTCTTTGGATGAGTTGTTGGTGAGAAACAGAAATTCACATCCCTGCTGACGCAAGACATCAATAAATTTTAATGCGCCATCCAGGAGCTGCTCTCCCAGATAAAATGTTCCATCCATATCCAGAAGAAAGCAACGCACCTGTTGGAGTGAATCATTTTTCATCGCCATACCTTAGTTGGTTTGCCGTGCTCTCGCCTCGAATACGGGCAGGAGAGCAAAATAGGTTTGCCGGTATCGTTCATAGGCCTCTTCATAAATGGTCTGCGCGGCGGGATCCGGATCAACTCTTTCCCGGATATGGACAATATCTTCGCTGGCTTCTGAAAACGTAGCATAGGCTCCGATCCCTACCATCGCCAGGAAGGCTGCTCCCAAGGCAGTGGTTTCGGTTATTTCCGGCACGCTTACCTGAAGCCCGGTCACATCCGCCTTGATCTGGTTCCAGAGCCGGCTCTTTGCCCCTCCACCCATCACACGCAGCTCGTGCAAGTGCAAGCCCGATACCTGCATTTGCCTGGTAATGTCATGCACCGCAAAAGCTGAACCTTCCAGGACTGCTCTCGCAAAGTGCCCGCGGGTGTGCGCCAGGGTAAAACCCGCAAAAGTTCCGCGCGCCGCTTCATTCCACGTCGGAGCGAGGGCGCCCATGAGACTCGGCAGGAAGGTCAAGCCCTCCGCGCCTGGGGGAATGAGAGCAGCCTCCTCGTCCAGCATGGCGTAGGTCTGACCCTGTGCAAATTGGTCGCGCAGCCAGCGATAGTTCCCTCCCGAGACAAATCCCGGATTTTCCAACAACCAGAGGTCCGGGTCTGCGTGGCAGTGGGTCTCCACCAGGTGACTGGAATCAAAAACCAGTTCCCGGCTGGCTGCGCAGACGGGCTCCGCCGTCCCGGCAATATCAGCCACCAGACCAGGTTGTGTAATCCCCGCGCCCAGGCAGGCAGCATACTCATCGCCGCAGCCGATCATGACGGCTGTCTCTGGACTCAAGCCCAACTGCTCAGCCACCTCGTGGCGAAGTTGTCCCAGCGGAGTTGCCGCGGCTCCTAAAGCGGCAAGCCTCGTCAGGTCTATGCCGAATGCCTGTCCCATAATGCCAGACCATTCTTTTGTGCGCACATCCAGCAGCAGGGTGGATGATGCATTCGAGTAATCCACAGCGATCTCGCCGGTCAGGTAATATGCAAGGAAGCTGCCGGGCAGGAGAAAATAACGGGCACTGTCATAGATCTCTGGCTGCTGTTCTGCCAGCCAGAGGATCTTGGGAGCGACGTGAGATGCATCCAGGTTGAGACCCGTCAGCTTAAAGACCTGTTCATTATCGATACTGTGCCGCGCAAGTTCACACTGGGTAGATGCACGCCTATCCATCCAGATGATCGCCTGGTGCAATGCGCGTCCCTTCGCATCGATGGGGACCACACCATCCACCTGCGCGGCAAGGCTCAGGGCGCGAATGCTTTTGGCTGCAACCCCGCTTTCAGAGAGCAATTGCCGGATAGCAAATGTAAGTGCATGCAGCCAGCGACCCACAGGCTGTTCTGCCCAGAGAGGATGGGGATAATCAATCGAATATCCTTCATAGGCCTCACATACCAACTCGCCATCCAGGGAAAGCAAGATAGCCTTTGTTCCCTGCGAGCCCACATCACAACCAATCACATACTCCATGGATCGATATTACTGCTCTTCCAACCAATTGCAAACAGCCAGAACGTTTTCATCGAAAGTGCCATTCGGGACGAAGAGCCGGTCGAAGAAGGCAGAGCCAATCGTAAAGCCCCAGGCGCCTGAAGCCCATACCTCATTAATGCGTTCAAAGGACGAGATACTGCCTGCCGATATAATGGGCAGCTGCGTTGCCTGCACCACTTGTGCGAGAAGACTGGAAGGATCGCCAGTATAACGGTAAGTCAGCAGATCCAAGCCATGCACGCCGTATTCCTGCAGCTGGCAGGCATGAGAAACAATATCGTCAATCGTTCCGTCCAGGATGGATGGGTGGCTATGTACATGACCCGAAAAGGGATAGTAATGGATGGGCTTGTCCTTCAGGTAGCCGGCGATCGAAGGGTAAAAGATTGTACCCATCAGGACATCAAAGCCCAAGTCTACTGCCAGTCGTGCGCCTTGCAAGCCGTCTTCTTCTGACAAGCTCACGACCTCCAGGTAGGTGATCTTCCCGCCATCTTTCATAGCTTTGACCAGGGGCTGCATTTCCTCAGGCGATAGTCCTACATCCTTGAAGCCCCAATGCGTGATCGGATAGTCCTTTGTGCGCTCAAATAGTTCCAGTGCATCGGGAACTGTCTGGTCATGGTGCGTAAGCATCACGACAAGTTCGGGTTTGACGTGTGGAGATTGCATAGTTTGTTTCCCTTTATCAAAGATTCTTGTTGACCTGCGCCCACAACATGTCCGGGTCCCATTGCAGAAATACAAACATATCACCCAGGGTGAAGCGACGGCGAATTAGAGGCGCATTCCTGAATGCAAATTGGACTTCCGCCTCTGCCGGGGCGGGTACCAGATCCGCAAAGTGCACGGGCGATGAGACGGCCTGCAGAATATCCAACGCGGCGACTGGCGGCTTGACAAGCGAACGCAGATGAGCACGGATGCCTTTCCAATCGCGCAACGCATCCTCGAAGTCGGCACGGTGAGCATGCCAGGCTTCCAGTTTGATCTTGTAGTCTGACCAGCATTCGGCGGCAACCTGTCCCCCGGGATCCAGGGCGTGAAAGGCTGACTCTATCCGCGCATGCATCTGTGTCTCCATCGGATAGCAGTTTGCCAGATGGACCTCCGCCGGCTCAAACTCATCGAGGAATAGTTGATAAGCAGTCGTGGTGAGCAGCGTAGCCAGCGCCACCTGCGTGCCATGCTGTGCCAGTTGCCGGCGCTTCTGCTCGGCAATGAGATCCAGAACATGCGAAACCACGTGCTCAAAACCGGAAAGGGGCGCTGTGGCATGTGAAAGGGACATGGCTATGCCCGCCAGTGCGATCAGCTTTGCCAGCACACTCATGCCTTCGAGTGTGCCCATCCTGATCGCCTCTGCCTGTTCCAAAAATATCTCGTCCAGCGGACCCATGAGTGTTTGGGCAAACTCCGAATACGTGGAATCCAGCCCCAGCCGGTACGCCAGCCACCAATCAGCATAGCTCCCAAAGGCAGCCAGCAGATCGCCAACACCTGCCACGGTCATCTCCTGCGGTGCATCCCGCAGGGTCTTCAGATCACAGACAAGCACATCCGGATAGCGCGAGGGCAGGGTCCGTTTGACGCCATCCACAAAGGTCGGCGCCATATTGGAGGTGTAGGCGCTGACACTGTTCGCGGTTTGATATACAACAAAGGGCAAGGATGGCAGATTCTGTTCCTGCTGAAATACATGACATGCATGTTTGGCAATATCTGTCACCGTGCCGGAGCCCACTGACAATACCGCTGAGTTTGGCTGCAATCGGGCTTTGACATAATTAATCTGTGTGAAATCCGTGTGGACTTGTCCCGTCGAGTCCGGCTCCAACCAGATTACTTCAGGACGCCAGCCCGAATTGTGAAGGAGCCCAAGAAGAAGATGCTTGAGGTCTTCGCCCTCACGCTGCATGGGCGTACGATCCATCACCACCGACAGGCGATTCTTGCCTGTCGCCCCTGCCAGCTCGAGCAAACCTGGCAGACGCAGGAGGGCGTCGGATTCAAAGACCATGGCACGGATGGGCAGCTCTTCCCCTGTGGGATAGCCCGGGATGCCGCGGATTTCCGCTTTAAAGCGTTCAATATTTTCTGGATCAAACTGCAGGCTCATGCGACACCTTGTTCAGCACATTGGGTCGGTTGGTCATTATTACGGATACACCCAAAATGTGCGGACGATAACTTCGGCTACTGACGATTCCGCGTTTTCCTCATCACCCTTGCTCTCCCCTGTTCGATTGCTTCCGAAATGCCGGGAGGGTATTCTCTGGATGCTGTGCTGAGGTGCCGCGTGGGCAACGCACTTTTACAGATACGTTTGAATTTCTGTCCTTAAGTGTTCACCGGGGAAAGCAGTCCCGCGTTTTGCAACGCTCCCCGTATCGTTTCACGTTCGAAATCCGAAATGGGTAGAAGAGGTGGGCGTACTGTGGTGTTTTCCAAAACTCCCAACAGCTTCAAGGCTTCTTTTGTACGCGCCCGGTAATCGGTAACCGGAGGAGCGAATATGACATCTGCCAGAGGCTGAAGCCGTGAGCCCAGTTCCTGGGCTTCCGCGATCTCACCGCGCTGTATTGCTGCTAACATATTCACTTGTTCCCTGGTTCCGAGCGTACTAAAACCGAGCAAGGCTCCTTCTGCGCCCAGTATGAAACTCTCGCAGATGAAATTGTCATTACCTGTGAGAAAGGTAATCTTCCGACTGGCTGATTCCAGCCCGGCTTTGACCTGCAAGAAGCGCATGGCATCGAACGAGGCTTCCTTGATCGCCGCAACGGATGGTATGGCAATAAGCCTGTGCAGAATTTCCGTTGTATACAGAACACCTCCCAATGCAGGTTGAAGCTGAAAGAGAATGAGGGGCAGGTCAACGGCGTCCGCGATTGCGGCGTGATAGCGATATGGGACTTCGGGGTTCAGCGGCTGTCCCAGGAACGCCGAGATGGGAAAGATAAGAAGCGCGTCGGCGCCGGCAGCCTGTGCGGAGCGCGCATTAGCGACTCCCTGCGCTGTGGACGGTCCCGCCACGCCGCCCACCACTTTACATTTGCCATCCACTGCCTCGGCAACGGTTTCCAATGTTTGCCGTCTCTCTTCAGGTGTCAGATGCGGGCCCTCGCCCGTGTCTACGTTGACCGCCAGAGCGACCGCGCCCTGCTCTGCCAGCCATCCTGCATAACGTCTCAGCGCCGGTAGATCCAAATCGCCGTCGCTAGTCATGGGAGTCACAATGGCTGGGATGATTCCACGTAAGTCAATATCCTGCATGGTTACCTCACTTCAAGAAATGAAAATGGTTCTTTTCTCAGCATTGGATCGATAGATCGCCAACACAACAGCCAGCACACGGCGGGCGGCGTATGCATCAATAGGCACACATTGATCCTGCTGGACTGCCCGGGCAAAATCTTCAATGGCTCGCTGATACACAGGAACAGGCTCCATAGGGATGGCATGCCACTGCTCCGCAGTGAACTCACCGACGGTATTTTTCAAATAAATCTGCAGCGGATCCGATCCATAAGGGTCGGGCAGACGGATCTGACCTTTCGTACCATAGAGAATGCAATATTCGTCGTGCCGGGCACCGGCGATGTGTGCCCCGGCAATGAGACTTCCTATGGCGTCGTTGTCGAATCGTAAGGTGGCACTTACCATATCCTCCACTTCGACGTTTGCCACAAGAGTTCCAACCTCGGCGGAGACACTTCTTACCGTCAGCCCCGTTACATACATCAAAGCATCCAAAAGATGGCTGGTATTCATGAGCAGCACACCGCCCCCCGCCTGCGCTTTGATGCCCCGCCAGGGGTTGATCGAGCGTCCGGTATAGCCAGACTGCCAGTATGCAAGTGGCTTATCGATCAGGGTTTGTATCTGAACGCCAAGAATCTTCCCAATGGAACCAGCTTGAATGAACTCGCGCGCGAGGGCATGAGCAGGCGCATAGCGCATCTCAAAGAAAACGCCCAGGGCTACCTTCTCTTCTGTTGCGATTTCTATCAGACGGTCCACTTCCTCTAACGAGATTGCCAACGGTTTCTCGGTCAATGCGTGTTTGCCAGCTTCCAGCGCCTGTTGGGTCAGCGGCGCCAGGAGATAATGCGGCACGGCAATATACACAGCATCTACAGTCGGGTCGGTCAGCAGTTCGTCCAGGGTTTTCATTTTTTGGACCTGAAACCGTTGTTGGAGATCATCTGCCAGTTCTTCGTTCACATCATACACCCCTGCCAGTTTTGCCAAAGACGAGGTCACAATGGCTTCACAAACCGGAATGGAAGCAGTGCCGCACCCGATGATCCCAAACCGAATCGGTCTTATTTCAGGCATAACCTTGACCCTCGCTGGCAAGTTCTTCTCCATCCAATCGCCCAATAAAAAATGGATTGGTATGTCGAAGCTGAGTCTGAGTCGTGAAGGCAGCAATGAAACCATGTGCTGTCAGGAGGGAAGGCGAGTCATCACTCAGACCTCCATAGGGATATGCGAAAGCCCATGGTCCTCGTTCGATCTGATTCAATAATTCGGCGGAGGCTCTGATCTCCAATTCGCGTTGTTCCGCCCTAATCCAGTCGAACCAGGGATGAGTCCGGCTATGTCCACCGAAATGCATTCCTGCTGAGGACATTTCTCGGATCTGGTCAATGTTCAGATAATAAGATCGGGCGATTTCCTTCTGTGAGCCGATATGTCTCTCAAATAAATCACTTAACAGCGGGTCGACCTCAGCAGATAGATCACGCTGTAGGACAGCTTTCAGTAGATCGATTTGCCTGCCTGTGGTATCCAGTGGGTACTTGCGTTTGTAATTTTCTTCGGCTCGCTTAAGCCGTTCTCTCTGCACAGGGCTCAGCTTTTCCCAAATTGCATCTCGCAAGCCAGCAAGCCCCAGCTTTGCCAGCAGGAAATGAATCTTGTGACCGAGAACCAATCCATCTTCAGGAGATCGGGCTAAAACAAAGAACAGACCCGACAGGTTATGTTCCTGCAGACTCTGGAAAGCATTGAGATAATGGTCATGCACACCATCGTCAAATGTCAGCAAACAGGCAGAATTCGGCAGGTCCTTTTCCCCTTGCAAAGCCATTCGCACATCCTGCCAGGTAACAAACGTATGCCGTTTGGAGAGTTCATCGAGCTGCACCTCAAAACTCTGCACAGACATGCCCGGAATGCCAGAACCCGCTTCAGCGGCATCGCCCGCGTCACGGATATAGTGATACATCATGACCGTCAGCTCAAGTGGATGATTCATACAGTGATCCGAAAGTCCACCAGGGTTCGCTGGTTGCGATCCGACAACTCCCGCACCAATTGAGTTGGAATGGAACCAGATTGACAGCGATCGGTCACATCCAGCCATTCGCTGTTTAACATCAAAGCTTCGATGCAGCGTGCCTCTCCATTCAGCCATTGATTCGCAAGTGAAACCCCGGTATTCGTTGTGATGTGAATGGTGTTATCAGTCATCCGCTTCAGGCGAAAAGTCGAAGGTTCCGAAAACGTCGCGAGTCCATGCAGGTCTGTGACTCCCAAACCACAGATTTCATGCAAATCTTTACTTGCCTGCACATACCGCAGACGGACTCCTTCGACATTCATGCCATTAACTGTGACATGTTTTGGCGTTGTCTCGCCGGGGGCAACCAACGCCATCTTTTGATCGGGCAAGCTGATACGAAACATCTCTGGAGCTTCAATTTCGACTTTTATTCCTGCAAACTCAACTGCCGGGTCAAATGCTGCGGGTCTCACAAGCGATGCCGCAGCCAGACAACGCGCCGCTACACTCGCCTGAGACTCATAAACAACAGGTTGTTCTGAATATGTATAAGCAAGATTGATATTGGATTGATCCAGAAACGGTGAACTGGCATTCTGGCAGTCATAGCCAATTAACCGCTGGATACTTATAGCCCGCCCCTCTGCCTCCGCATATTCCCAACCTGCCTGCCGGTTAGAACGACGTTGGATCTGTGCAGGCTGCTCACAGCCCAGGGTGCCCGGCGCTTCGAAAGCCATCACGGGAAAGGTAGGTCGGATGACAGTCGTCCGGATCTGAACGTCGCCGTACAGCAGAACAGCGACCCACAAAGGCTGCGGCTCACCATCCACCATCTCCTCGAACTTCGACCACATAAACCCAGGCGCGACTTCTCCGGCTCGAATGTGGGTTCTATGCCCGAAGGTTTGCCCGTCTCCCGTCAGGGAAATGATGGCATCCGGGGCATACGATCCGCGGACCGGGAGCACGTTAAACGGCAGATGCGTGCTATACGCTAGCTTGCCGTACTTGGAGGTGTAGTTATGACGCGGCGCATCATGTTCCTGCCCGCTGCGGCTGTTGAGTAACAGCACCTGCCCGGTTTTTTGCTGCCCGGAAATGATAAATCCGGGAGCCGGTACTACCAATTCGAAATCGCCGCGCTCAACCGGAAGCGGGCTTTCAACCGCAGTCCAAAACGGATCCTCGCGGTCGAGCGTCAGCCCGAAGAGCCCATGACAACACCAATAGGGGGAACCGGGGGAAATATATGCTTCCCCTCCTGCCGGGAAATCGCTATGATAGCCCTGTCTCACAAAATGCTCATCGAGATCAAGGAAGCCGTGGTCATAAAAATAGCGGATGCACCCGCTGGAGACTCGTCGTAGGAGGCCGGGATCACGCGGGGCGATGTTGAGGAAATGCCCGACGGCAAAGGGCGCGACCGCAGCAAAGCGATAGACGACGGAGCGGCCCCATGCAGGATAGGAACCATTCGCGCCAAAGAAATGCAGGAAGCCATCAATAAATGATCGTCCTCGTTCCAGGACCAGCTGCCGATGGTCGGGTCGACGGTCACCATCGATCCATGTCCATAACAAATAATTCCAGCCGAACATCCAGGCATTATAGAGTTCAAATTCATCCGTCGGGCCATCCACATACCATCCATCGCCGCGATAGAACTCACCAATTTGCATCAGCCGGTTATCCAGGTCGTCTTCCGGAGAGGGGAATCCAAGATGGAGACGAACAGCCTGCACCATGGCAGTGAACAGAATCCAGTTATCGGTATAGGTGCCTTTTCCGTCCACCTGCGCGAGCCAGGCCATGATTTGCTCCTGTTCATCGGCAGTCATTTTATGGAAGACACGCTCACGGCTCATCCAGATCGCCAGCGAAATATCTGCACTTTCAACGATCCGCTGGTCCATGTGACCGATATTTCCCCAGTAGGTGTGTGGATTGGATGGATTGGTCCCATCCAATAATGCATGCCGAATGATTTCTTCAAGATCTATCTCATGACCCTCAAATTTTATGACGGCAGGATTGGCTTGATTGCGCAGCCACGCGCCCCAGGCAGATGCGATGCGTGCGAATGATTCGATGGCATCCACTGAGTCAGGTAGCCCGCGGCGATCATCAGGGTATAACACTCGCGCCGGCGAACCGGATTGTTCCGCTCGTTTAGCATAACCAAATGTCATCCGCGCCAGTATGTATTCCCAATGGGCGCGAGTCCAGCCAGTGTATGGTGATATGTCGAAATCAAAGACTGGAAAATGATGATCCATTTGAGTTCACCGGAATGCCGGGAATACTTCCTTTGCCAGAAGTTTGAGTTCTGTCATGATATGTTCGTGCGGCATCCCTGCAAAATATAATCGACAAATCAGGTGATCTACTCCAAACGTTTCCACAAAGCGTTTTATACGGGAGATACAATCTTCTGGATTCCCTACAATGAAGCGATCCTCACTCAACGAGTCCAACGCGACCGGCGTCTGATCCTGTGAGCCGATCAGAGGATGTTTCCACCCACCGCCGTATTCATCGCGATAGTTCACCATCACATATTTCTCCGCGAGTTCCCAGGCACGCTCACGCGTGTCTGCAATGACCACTTCACGGGTCAACGGGTTTGGCACATCGGTTGGATTCTTGCCTGCCTCGGTTAAAAATGCGCGGTATTGTTTTTGTGCATTCAGCAGTTTTTCCAGATTTGCTGTTGGACCTGGAACCCAGGCATCGCCCAGTTGTGCTGCCCGCTTCAGCGAAAGTTCTCCCCACCCGCCCAACCAAACGGGAATCGGCTGCGCCGGTCTTGGTTCGATACAGCCTTTGATCTTAAAGAACCGTCCGTTGTATTCCACCTCATCTTGCGTCCAGAGGGCGCGCATGATCTTGAGCATCTCCACATAGCGCGCACCGCGGTCATCCAACCCAACATCATACAGCTCGAACTCCGGTGGGCGATAACCAATGGCGGCGCCAAAAATTGCCCGCCCGCCAGAGATGACATCAAGCATTGTCATATCCTCTGCAGCGCGCACGGGGTGATAGAAGGGCAAGACCACGATGTCGGTACCGAGCAATACTCGTGAAGTCCGGGTGGCGATCCCGGCAAGAGCCATCAGCGGTGAGGGCCAATAATGATTGCGAATGCTATGATGTTCCTCCAGCCAGACCGAATCGAAGCCCAGTTCTTCTCCATAAACAGCCTCTTCGAGGGCTTCATCAAAGAACGTGCCGCCTTCCGTAGGGATAAATCCGAATTTCAACATGGCATCTCGCTATCGTAAAAAATTGGGGTTTGGATAACGTTCGCGTCGCTACTGCATGGTCTGGCTGGAACGGAGCTTTGCCAGCAGACCCTTTACAACCTGAAGTGCCTCCGGCAATGCTTTCTCAGGCGGATCGAGCTCGGGGTGCCAGGCATATTCCCATTCCACGCTGAACGCGCCTGCATAACTATCCTCCAGCAACAATGCAAAGGCTTGCGCCAGAGGCACATTTCCCTGGCCCAATGGACAAAGCTGCCAGCCAGAGTCCTGGCTGATCCCATCCTTGACCTGCACATAGGCAAGCCGATCTTTCAAGATCCCAAAACCTTTAGTCGGATCTTCGCCAACCGCAAAGGTATTCCCAAGATCCCAAATCACACGAAGGTCAGGATGGGACTTTTCTCGATCGAACAGAGGGGAAACAACTGCAGAACGGGTGAAAGTATCATGCGGTTCAACCGCAATTCTGACACCCACTGAGATGGCATGTTCCGAAGCTGCGTTCAAGCAACCCAAGATGGTTTCGTACAAGGATGGAGTGATATCGGTGCCTTCAGGAAGTTCCCCCAAAAATGCGCGGACGTAGTCGGTATCCAACTCAGCAGCCAGGTCGGCATAGCGCCGCAATTCATCTATATTAGACTGACGTTCCTCCACCAGATGCGAAACAAAACTCGTATAGGTGGTCACGGCAAGGGCAGTCAGCCCAACATCGCCCGACATCCTTCGTAAGGCGGCCTTTTCCGATGACGGCATCGTGGGTTGAATATGTCCCTCTGGACCACCGCGCCACTCAATAGAGTCATAGCCGAACTGTGCAGCCCTGGAGATGATCGTCTGAATCGACCAGGTTGGGCAAGCCAGCGTGCTGAAAGCAACAGGGTTCATTGCCCCGCCTCCCCGGACGAAGCTCGCAGCCGGGTGGGACCCCGCCGCCACACTATAAAATCGAACGCATCCGGCAGGTGATACTCGCGCGAATACACCAGCGGTTCATCATTCGGGGAGTAATCAGTCTGCACAATGTAGAGCGTCAGCGCATTGGGCGGAAGGCTTAACTTTTCCGCAACCTGCGCAGGAGCGCTCACCGGCAGCAGGCGCGCAATCCCATATTCGATCACCTGCCCCAGCGTCCTTTGCAGGAGGTTATAAAGCGAATTGCCAAGCAAAACCTGTGGGTCGAAATCACTCCCGTGGTGCAGGGATTCGGAAAGCATGTCGAGCGAATAGACCACCGGTCGTCCGTCCGCTGTCCGCACACGCTCGATGGTAAGAAGCGGAGTTCCCAGCGGAACGCGCAGTTGATCCGCTGCTTCCTGGTCCGCGCTTTCCCAACGGACAGCCAGGTGGCTCGTGTCGGAGGTCATACCCGCCGATTCGATCATCTCGGTCGTGCCAAAATTCAGGTTAAGATTTTTGAGGATCGGGTGATCGCGTACAAACGTGCCAACCCCATGCCGCCGGGCAACCAATCCATCATCCTCCAGTACCCGTAGAGCTTCGCGCACCACCGTCCGCGATACCCCCAGCATTTGACATAACTCAGCTTCCGTGGGGAGTTGGCTTCCCGGACGGAAAGTGCCGCGTGCAATCGCCTGACGCAGTTCCTGCTCTGCGATTTCGGTCAAGGTCTTTTTCTCGGCTCGAGCGGATTTCAGCATCGGATATCCTCTCTAGTTGTAATACGTTATGATGACTGATAATACTATCAATTTAGACGGATGTAAAGCTTTTGGTTTTACGAAAAATAACACGGGTGTTACTTGAATGAAAACTGCTTATTTACCCTCCTTATATGGAAAGGAAGTCTCCAGATCTCAAGCATTATGGGATTGGCTCAGCCCAACAAGAGCTTCCACGCCAATTTCAGAGCACCCTCCGCCGGTTCCATTACGTGTCGAACCTCTGTAAACGAAAGCTTTTGCGCTCCGCAGGCGCGGTGGAATGCCTCCTGTAGACGTCTACCATGCAAGATCGTCCCACCTGTAATCACCAGCGGAACCGTGGATGTCCCCAGTTTGGGATAGACTGCAGCAATGGCTCGTGCAAGCTCCCAGGCAGATTCCTCCAAAATATCCATCGCAACAGGATCACCCTGGTCGGCTGCCTGCTCCACCAGATCGGACAGAGTTGCTACTGTTGAACGAGGCGACTGCCCACCATAAATCGTACGGACAAGCTCCAGCGCAGTGTGCAGACCGTAGCGCTCCAATACCAGTTCTGATATTAACGTTTCATGTCCACGTCCGTCATGTGCCTTCATCACAGCTCGCAACGCGGCAACGCCGATGGCGTATCCACTCCCTTCGTCGCCAAACAAGTAGCCCCACCCTCCCGCGCGAATCAGCTCTTCCGCTACCGTGCGCCCATAGACGATCGATCCCGTGCCACAAACCAATACAAGCGCTGGCCCAGATGGCGCAGTCGCCATCAGCAACATCTCGGCATCGCTGACCACCTGCACCACTGTCTTTGGAAATTTATGAACTGCCCAAATCTGGAATTGCTCAATGTCTTCTTTGCGTCCTGCCCCTGCCAGTCCAAAACATAGGGCGGCAATCTCCCCGCGATGATCTGCACGCGCCATGTTGATGGCGCTTTCCAATGCTGAGCAAGCCGCCTCGAAACCCACCGTGTTGGTATTGGATGGTCCACTCATGCCGCGCGCAAGCACATTACCGTCTCGATCCCCGAGCAGCGCCACAGTTTTCGTCCCGCCGCCATCCACGCCGAGGATGTAATCCATTTTGTCTCCGTTGACTTACGAACGCAGCGTCTCTTCCGCTTTATCCAATCGCTTTCCGTACATAGCCGCCGGTTTCCTTCAACCGCATGCGCGCCAGTTCAGGCGAGATTCCTGCCATAACAGCCACAATCGCCGTTTTGATTTCGCCATTGCACGCGGACAAAATCTCTGTTGCCCGTTGCAAATCCAGCCCGGTTGCCTCCGCGACAATCTGCCGTGCCCGCTGGCGGAGTTTGGCATTCGTCGCCTGGACATCCACCATCAAGTTGGAGTATGTCTTGCCCAGACGAATCATCACTGCGGTGGAAATCATGTTTAGCACCATCTTCTGGGCTGTGCCGGCTTTCAACCGCGTCGAACCAGAGAGCACCTCAGAACCGACAACCGGTGCAATGCTGATCTCTGCCAGTTCGCCCAGCGGGGAGGAGCTGTTGCAGGCTATGCTGACTGTCAGCGCGCCGCGCGTTTTGGCTTCCTGCAGCCCGCCAATGGCGTAGGGTGTGCGTCCGCTGGCAGCAACGCCGATGACACTATCATTCTCGTTGACATCCAACTCTGCGATCTCGCGGGCGCCGCCTTCCCGATCGTCTTCAGCACCTTCGATCGCTTCTGTCAACGCGGCGGCGCCTCCCGCAATGAGTCCCACGACTAATTCGGGGAGCGTACCGAACGTGGGCGGACACTCGGACGCATCCAGCACGCCCAGCCGCCCAGACGTGCCCGCGCCGATGTAAATCAGCCGCCCGCCGCGCTGCATCCGGGTAGCGATGGCATCCACTGCAGCGGCGATCTTTGGAAGCTCGTCACGGACCGCCAGCGCCACTTTCTGGTCCTCGGCGTTGATGAGTGTCAGCATGTCGAGTGTAGGCAGGGTGTCGATGTCTTTTGTCAGTGGGTTGCGCTCTTCCGTGAGAGTTAACTCCATAAGGACTCCAAGAATTTCAATACGTTATGCTTCCCAGGATGACTGCCCTGGATGCTCCCGTGGCGGCAGGAATATTCCCAGGACGTCTATGCCAGGTCTCGTATGCAAGCACTGCAAAAGCGACAGCTTCCTTGGTTTCGATGCTCAGCCCATATTCTTCAGATGTCGTTACCCGTGCCGGCGAGAGGCGTTCGGCGAGCATCGTCATCAAGGTGCGGTTACGCGCGCCTCCGCCACTCACGATGACTTCGTCAGGAAAGGCAGAAAGGAATGTGCGGTAGGCATGTTCCATCGAGTGGACCGTTAAGGCTGTCAGCGTTGCAATGATATCGTTCGGGCCGAGTCCGCGCCGGCTGGCTTGTGACCAGTACTCCGTGGCACACTGGATCCCGAACAGCTCGCGTCCGGTGGTGCGCGGCGGCTTTTGCTGGAAGAATGGTTCTGCCATCCAGTCCGCGAGAAGAGACTCGTCCACACGGCCCTGCGCCGCCAACGCGCCATCGTGATCGTAATTCCAGGCGCCATCCGTTGCCAGGCGCGCTGCTTCGTCAATCAACATGTTGCCAGGACCGGTGTCGAAAGCGATTACACCATGATTGGAACCGCTAAGACCGCGAAGTTCGCCAAGAAAATCTTTGTCTTTTCTTAGCGTTCTCAGCGCCCTTCGCCACCCGAAGCAGACCACGATAGGCCGCGCGTCCACCATCCTTGCTGATCGATTTCGATGTGATTGTGCTGGTGGTGTCGGGCGCCGCGTGGATCACCTTGCCGCCC
>JAICQC010000560.1 GCA_025938055.1 Anaerolineales bacterium
AACGACCTTTGGCTGGAGGAGAAAGATGGGCAGTTGAAGTTATCCGCTGCCGATACCAGTGGACGAGCCATTCTGCGCCGCCTTGTAAGAGGACAATTCGATGAAGAACAGAGAGGCTCCCTGTACGATTGGAAGTACATCGAATTTCTGCGCGGCGATCCGCAGGCGGTGGAGACTGGTGCCGCCTATCATCGCCGCATTGTCCGTCTGCCCCCCGGAGAGATCGCGCATCTGACTGCGCACATCCCATACCTCCATGCCGCGGAGCTGCTGTCGCTCCTGCCCGTACAGCTCGCTGCCGATACACTGGAAGTGATGTCGCCAGAACGTCAATTGCAGGTCTTCGAGGAGCTGGAGGAAGCGTTTGCTCTGGAAGTGCTGGAACATATGGCGCCAGACCTGGCTGCGGACGTCATTGTGCATCTCGATATCAAAGTCGCACACCATTACCTGAACCGCTTACCAAAATTATATGGGAGACGAATCGTTGACCTGTTGAAGTACCCTGCCAATACGGTGGGCGGCATCATGACCAATGATGTAGTCACACTCCCGCCACAGCTAAAGGTCGAAAAAGCACGGGCGGTGTTGCGGGAAAAGCTAAAAGAGCCGGACTTTGTGTACTTCGTCTATGTAGTGGAGGATCAGCCACCTCATAAATTACGCGGGGTCGTTTCGCTGCGGCAATTCCTGACGGCGGAAGATGACCAGACTGTTGAGGAGCTGATGAATCCATATCTCCTCACGCTTTCCCCCTTCGACTCACCGATGGAAGCAGGCTACCGGTTACTGAATAGCCAGCTGGCTGCCATGCCCGTTGTCGGGAAGAATGGAGAGCTGCTTGGCACAGTCACGATTGACGCGGCGGTCTCGCAGGTAGCCCCGCGTAACTGGCGCGCCCAGGCTCCGAAGGTGTTCTCTTGAGCCAGAACAGTGCCCCGCAGGGACTCGAGCCAGTGGAGGAACTGGATCTTTCCAGCCTGCCCAACCGTCCACGTACCCTCCAGAATTCGCTGCGCCTGAGCATCCGAGGGCGGAGCGTCAACCTGCGCAGATTCCAACGCCCTCCCACCGGACCGCTGAGATGGCTATTGATCCTGGGGCCAGGGTTGATTGCCAGCTCTGCCGGGAATGATGCGGGCGGGATTGCCACCTATAGCCAGACGGGAGCCCAGTTCGGTTACGAATTGATCTGGGTCATGATAATCATCACCGTTTCCCTGGCTGTGGTGCAGGAGATGGGTTCCCGGCTTGGCGCCGCAACGGGACGTGGGCTCCTGGACTTAATCCGGGAACGGTTCGGAATAGGCTGGTCAATCATGGCAATGGGAGTTTTGTTCGTTGCCAACAGCGGGCTCATCATCAGTGAATTTTTAGGGATTGGCGCTGCTGCTGAGTTGTTCGGAATCTCTAAATGGCTGGTTGTGCCGGTGGCAGCGGTCTTGCTCTGGTATCTTGTGATTTTCGGCTCGTATGCCTGGGTGGAGAAGATCTTTCTGGGGATGACGCTGGTATTTTTTGCCTATCCGGTGGCAGCGATCCTGGCTCGGCCGGATTGGGGAGACGTGGCGCGCGGCGCGTTTGTCCCAACGATCCGCACGGATCAGGCATATCTATTTCTGTTAGTGGGGTTGCTGGGCACGACGATCACGCCCTTCATGCAGCTCTTTCAACAAAGCTCCATCGTAGAGCGCGGCGTGGCACGCCGTCATTACGGACCGGAGCGCCTGGATGCTTATGCAGGCGCCATCTTCTCGAACCTAATCTCCATCACGATGATCATCGCCACTGCGGCGACCCTACACCAGGCGGGTCAGACTCAGATCGCGTCCGCGTCCGATGCTGCCCTTGCTCTGGAGCCGTTTGCAGGGAATACTGCCAAACTACTGTTTGCCGTCGGTTTGATGGGCGCCTCGCTGCTGGCAGGCGCGGTCCTGCCCCTGGCGACAGCCTATGCCGTCAGCGAAGTGTTGGGAGCGCCCAAAGGCGTCAACCTGGATTTTCGACGTGCACCTATCTTTTTCGGACTCTTCACCGGGCTGATCGTCCTCGGCGCCCTCGTATCCCTGATTCCAAACCTGCCTGTCATCCAATGGCTGGTCGCCGTGCAGGTCCTCAACGGGGCTCTGCTGCCCATCATGCTGGTGTTCATTTTACGGTTGATCAACGATGAAGGGCTGATGGGTGTACTCAAGAACACGCGCACCTATAACGTTTTGGGTTGGGGCACATTCGCTCTGATCACGATCGCGGTGGTCATTATGCTGGGTAGTCAGCTTCTCAGCCTGCTGGGGGTTATTAAATAGGTTCTGAGCGCTGTCCTGGTAGGAACAGGAAATTACGTAACCGCTATCCCTTCACTCCTCCGCAAGAATTCCCGGATCGAAATAGATGCCGCCGCGCCTTCGCCTACAGCAGAAGCGACCTGTTTGGTGCTGCCGTGGCGCACATCGCCGGCAGCGAAGATTCCCGGCACACTGGTCTCGAACGGCAGAGGTTCCATGCCCATGAAGTCCTTGCTGTGCGAGATGTCGTGACCGGTCATCAC
>JAICQC010000271.1 GCA_025938055.1 Anaerolineales bacterium
ACACCTTCGCGGCGCTCACCACCCTCGAATGGATGCGAATCAACAATCCGGATGTCGTTCTCATCCCCAACGGTCTGATCCTCGAAATGGGGATCGTCTTCCGCGTGGCGCGTTATCTTGGTATTCCTGCTGTGACCTTTGAATTCAACGACCAGCGCGAACAGATCTGGCTGGCGCAGAATACCTCCATTATGCGGCAGGACACGGATTACCTTGTTCGAGAACGCTGCAGCCTGCCGATGACCGACGAAATGTATGAGCGCCTCGCTGACCTGGAGAATGCCCGGCGCGGGGCGCGTGTCTGGGGCAAATCCAAGCGGCTGTGGCAATACGTCTCCGCGCAGGGCGCTGAGCAGACGCGCAAAGCGTTGGGTCTCGATGAGCGCCCCGTCGTCCTGCTTGCTGCGAATGTCCTCGGCGACAGTCTCACGCTGGGACGTAATATCTTTGCCGGCTCGATGAGCGAATGGATCACGCGCACAGTCCAGTACTTTGCGAAACGAACCGATGTACAACTGGTAATCCGAATCCATCCGGGCGAGAAACTTGTGCCGCAGGCAAAATCGATGGGCACGGTGGTGCGCGATGCGTTGCCGGAAATTCCGAGCCACATCCATGTGATTGGTGCGCTCGACAACGTCAATACGTATGATCTGATCGAGATCGCGGATCTGGGTCTGGCGTACACAACGACCGTTGGTGTAGAGACTGCGATGAACGGTATCCCTGTCATTTCGTGTGGGGATACACATTACCGCGGTCGCGGTTTCACCATCGATCCGAACTCATGGGACGAATATTTCTCAACGCTCGAGAAGGTTTTGAATGACCTACCTGCCCATCGCCTCACCGATGAACAGACTGCTAAAGCCTGGAATTACGCTTATCGTTTCTTCTTCGAATACCCGCGCCCGTTCCCGTGGCGCCTGATGAACTTCTGGGATGACCTTGAAGTCTGGCCTGTTGAAAAAGTCTTGAGCGATGAAGGCATGGTGCAGTTCGGAGATACGTTCAAGTTTTTGGTAGGCGAACCGTTTACGTGGAGAGATTGAACTTCTTTCTTCTTTTCTCTTTAATTTGGAAAAGAAAGACGAAAGAGGGAAGAACTATGGTTGATAAACTAGTATGACCGAGAATACAAAACAACAAGTCCGCGAATTCTATGATCAGATCGGCTGGTCGCAGGTCGGAGATGGGCTATACCAGAACGCTCGCTACGAAGACCTGCGTCCGGTTTCGCGGGAGTACATCCATAAATGTCATATGCGCGTGAAGCGGCATCTCGCGCCGAAGGGTGACATTCTGCTCGACGCGGGTTCAGGTCCCGTGCAGTGGCCCGAATATCTGACATATTCCGAAAACTATCGCTACCGCCTGTGCGCGGACATCTCCATCACGGCGCTGAAGGAAGCGCGCACGAAACTTCGCGATAAGGGATTATTCGTCGTCGCGGATATTGCGAACCTCCCATTTCAGCCAGATTCATTCGATGGTGTAGTCTCCATGCATACGATCCATCATCTGCCATTGAGCGAGCATAAGCGCGCCTATCTGGAATTACACCGTGTGTTGAAACCAGGGAAGTCGGGAGTGGTGGTCAATGGATGGCATAATCCATTGTTAATGCGCATGGCAGAACCGTTCATCGGTATTGCCCGCCTCCTGAGCGGACGCTCCGCCAAGAAGAAAAAGAACTGGAATAGTGAGGAAGATCAGGCAGGCACTTTCGTTGAAAAGATGACGCCGCGCTGGCTAAAAGATGAGTTGAACGGTGAAGTGAAATTTCAGATCTTTCCGTGGCGCAGTTTGAGCCCGCGGTTTACGCGTTGGTTTGTGCGTCCGCAGTTTGGCGGGAAGATGTACCTGCGTCTGGTCTACTGGCTTGAAGAGCGCTTTCCGGGATTTTTTGGAGAGCATGGGCAGTATCCCCTGATCGTGATCAAGAAGTAGACGATTTGCGTAAGAGACTGGAGAATAGAGATTGTGTCCAGGTTTACAGATCAACAGTATTTAAAGAACGATCAATATAAGGATTCATCGAATTTGGATGCGCGGGTGGCGATCCATAAGCGGTTTAGTATGAATCCTTATGGTTGGATGAATTGGGTCTTCGATAGTCTTCTCAAATTGCCAGAAGACGCAAAAATCCTGGAACTCGGCTGTGGTCCTGGATGGCTGTGGAAGGAGAACGTAAACCGCATCCCGACAGACTGGAATATCACCCTCAGCGATCTTTCGCCGGGGATGCTGGATGCCGCGTGGAGAAACCTGGTCGTCACCGGACGCGCCTTCCTGTTCAGGGAGATCGACGCGCAGTCCATTCCGTTTGAGGATGAAACGTTTGATGCGGTCATTGCAAATCACATGTTGTATCATGTGCCCGAAAGATCAAAGGCAATTACAGAATTCAGACGAGTTTTGAAATCAGATGGCCGTTTGTTCGCTACAACCGTTGGGCAAAATCACCTCAAAGAGATCGCGAATTGGATTCGTCAGGTGAATCCTGGGGCGGACTTTAGCTCATTTGGAAGTCCCTTCACGCTGGATAACGGTTTGGAACAGTTGAAACAATTCTTCCCGCAAGTAACGCTTTCTCGCTATCCTGATAGTTTACATGTAACAGAAGTCAAACCGATCATTGCTTTTATGATGTCAACTAGTCATGCCAGGGAATTATCCGAAGAGAAATTGGCAGACCTTGAGAATGAACTTGAACAAGAATTAAAAGATAAGGGCAAGATTTTTATCTCAAAAGATTCTGGCTTGTTTGAAGCTATAAAATAATTTGCCTACGGTGGTCGAGTAGTCCTGAGTGCTCTTCGAGGGACGTATCGAGGCCACTGATGATAGGTAAACAGGCAATTCATGGTGTGGTTTCGACACCTGCATTGGCGTGCGGTGCCAGTGTACGAGCAAGAAAAACGCTTGCTCTACTCAACCACCATCTGAAACCAAGAGGTATTCATGGACTGGAAAAATCAAACGATTCTCATCACCGGCGGGACCGGTTCTTTCGGCAAGAAATTTACAAAGATCGCGCTGGAGGAAAAGCAGCCGAAGAAGATCATCATCTTCAGCCGTGATGAATTGAAGCAGCACGAAATGCGAGTGCACGGATATGACCATCCGTCGATGCGTTATTTCATCGGCGATGTACGCGACCGCGAGCGGCTTGTGCGCGCCATGCATGGCGTGGACATCGTCGTCCATGCCGCGGCGCTGAAGCAGGTCCCTGCCTGCGAGTACAACCCGATGGAAGCCATCAAGACTAATATTATGGGGACGGCGAACGTCGTCGAAGCCGCGCTGGATGCGGGGGTCAAGAAGGTCATGACCATCAGCACGGATAAAGCCGTCAACCCGGTTAACCTGTATGGCGCCACCAAGCTTGCCGCAGAGAAACTGACCGTCCAGAGCAACAACTACTCCGCGGGCAAAGCGACTCGCTATTCCTGCGTCCGCTACGGGAACGTAATTGGCAGCCGCGGATCTGTGGTGCCGCTCTTTCTCAAGCAGCGTGCTGGTGGAACCGTCACCATCACTGATGAGCGCATGACGCGCTTCTGGCTCTCCCTCGAGCAGGGCGTCCGTTTTGTGATGAATTGCATCGACCAGATGGAAGGTGGCGAAGTGTTCGTGCCGAAGATCCCCAGTACGAAGATTGTTGACCTTGCCAACGCGATCGTCCCCAACGCGAAGATGAACATCATCGGCATCCGTCCGGGGGAAAAAGTCCATGAAGTGCTGATCTCGGAGGATGAAGCACGCAATACAGTGGAACGTGAGCATATGTTTATCGTCAAACCACCCGAAACTCTCTGGGAACGCGGGCTGGAGTATGAGGGCAAGGCGTTACCGGAAGGCTTCCGTTATTCCAGCGACGCGAATTCACAATGGCTGGATGTGGAAGGCATCAAAGAATTTGTCGCGCCGTTTGAACAATTGTTTGAAGAAGGAAATTTGGAGGGATAAGGGATGTACATAAGTAGACAAGTATACAGGTATACAAGAAAACCAATCCTTCACATGCCTACATATTTACCTGTGTATTTGTATACCTGCTTGCTTACGCCATGAAACTCTTGATCACCGGTGCAAGCGGATTGCTTGGGATCAACCTCGCGATGGAAGCCCTGCGCGAGCATGAAGTCGTTGGGGTCGACCGCGGCAAGTTGAAGTCTGCTCCGTTTCAGGTGATCCAGGCTGATTTTCTTCAAAGGAACACCATTGACTCTATCCTCAGTACCATGCAACCCGATTGGCTGATCAACTGTGCTGCGCTGGCAAATCTCGAGAAGTGCGAGGTAAACCCGCAACAGGCAAAAGTACTCAACATAGACCTGGCTGGAGAACTGGCAGCCTCCTGTGCAAAAAGAAATATCCGCTTCGTCCATATCTCTACCGATGCGGTCTTCGATGGCACAAAAGAAGGCTTTTACACGGAGGAGGATGAGTCGAGTCCACCCGGTGTATATTCACAAACCAAACTGGATGGCGAATGCGCGGTTCAGGAAGTCGATCCGCAAGCCATTATTGCCCGCGTCAATTTTTATGGCTGGTCGTTAGGCGGACGACGAAGCCTCGCTGAGTTCTTTGTCAACAATTTGAGCGAAGGCAAAAATGTTAACGGCTTTACCGACGTCATTTTTTGCCCGATGCTGGTCAACGACACTGCTCGCCTGCTGCTCGAAATGCTCCAGAAGGAGTTGAGCGGTTTGTATCATGTGGTCGGCGCGCAGCCGATGAGCAAGTACCAGTTCGGGATGGAGATTGCGCGTAGGTTCGGGTTGAGAGAAGACCTGATCTCGCCGCGCTCGGTCGAAGAGTCGGAGTTGACCGCCAAACGTTCCCACAATTTATGGCTGTCCATCCACAAACTATCCACAGATCTGGGACACGAAATCCCCGCCTTCTCCACAGGTTTGGCGGAGTTTTATACACAGTTCCAGCAGGGTTATCCACAGAAAATCAGGAGTTATCAACATTAAACGCCGCTTCAAAGGTGATTTGCTCACATATTCTCCCAAGCTTATCTCCAGAAGAGAGCGACTTATCCACAGGATTATCCCCATGAAAAACCTTCTCCGGCTCGAAGAGCTCCTATTGTTTGGTCTTTCCCTGTTCCTTTTTTCTCAACTGGATTACGGATGGGGATGGTACGCGCTCTTGTTCCTGGCGCCCGATCTGAGCATGGTTGGCTACCTGGCGAATCCACAGGTCGGCGCGTGGACCTATAACCTGGTCCATCACAAGGGACTTGCGGTGGCACTTTATGTGCTGGGCTACCTACTCTCAGTCCCGTGGCTGATGTTCGCAGGGACGATCCTGCTCGGACACTCCAGCCTCGATCGTGTCTTTGGGTATGGACTGAAATACGAGGACGCGTTCCAGAATACACATTTGGGCAAAATTGGAAACAGAAGGAAGGATATTCAATGAAACCAGAGCGATTAGCCAGAAACATCGTCTATCAAAGCCCGTGGGTAAATCTTTACCTGGATACGGTGAAATTTCCAAATGGCCTTTTGATCGAGAAGTTCCATTTGCTGGATTTCCCCCGCGCAGCAGTGACCGCCATTGTGGAAGATGATTCAGGAAATATTCTGTTTACTCGTATTTGTCGTTACACCAGCAGTACGACGGAATGGGAATTGCCCGCCGGAGGAGTTGAGACAGGTGAGACTGAAATTGAGGCTGCCAAACGCGAGGTATTGGAAGAAACAGGTTATACCTCGGATCATTATGAATTGGTCTATTCTTATTACCCGATGAATGGAAGCGCTAACAAGGTTTTCCATGTTGTCTGCTGCATAGCAATTGACCATATACAGGATTTTGACAAAAATGAGGTCAGCGAGGCGCGATGGTTTACAAGGGATGAGGCGAAGCAGATGATTGAAGATAAAGTTATTACGGATGGCTTTACCTTGACTGCATTATTGTTATGGTTACGAGACAAATAAATGTATAAGAAGTTTGTCCGTAAAAGGATAATTCATGACTCTTGAACTTCTCAAATCAAAAACAGGACGTACCCTCATCGAGTCGCATCGCGGAATGAAAGGTGAGGTTCCCGAAAACTCATGGGCTGCCATAAAACTGGGGCATCAGTTGGGCGCGGACTTGGTTGAAGTGGATGTTCAATTGAGTCAGGATGGTGTTGCTTTCTTGCGCCACAACTATACACTTCAAGATGGGCGCTGGTGTAAGGATGTATGCTGGGATGAGCTGAAGAAGCTCGAGGTGGAAGGAGAACCGCTACCCAAGTTGGAAGACGTCCTTGCCTGGGCACGGGATGCAGGCGTACATTTATCTTTGGATATGAAGACGTTTTACAGAACAGAAGGAAGCTTAACAAAGGAAGTGCTTCGACTGCTTGAACTG
>JAICQC010000275.1 GCA_025938055.1 Anaerolineales bacterium
AAATCGACCCTGAGTTCCCAAGCAAGCGAAGCAGTGCTGTGCATGAAAAGAGCCGGTGATTTTCACCGGCTCTTGTTTGTTCCTTACTCGCAGAGATCTGGTAGCACAACTGGTGCAAACTCCTGATAACCAGGAGAGTCAACGATCACCTGTACCCAGCGCGGGTTTTGAGAAGAATCCCGATGCTGGGACCATTCCCGCTGGGCGGATTTTGTGCTGGCTTCGGTAAAGCTGAGGCGGTTGTTGCGTCTGTTGTTGCCGTCGCTCTGGGCCCAGGTGAAGGTTACGTCCACCGGTCCATTCGTAGTGATGTTTGCCGTGATCGTGTAAAAGGTATTGGCAGGGGCACATGTGCGTTCCACTTCATACGTCACAGCCGTCACTCCGTAGACCGTTTCAGTCCTTCTATTTTCAGGGGTGCTGCTGCCCACCACGATGGAGACAGATAGTGGGACACTGTATTGACCGACGCCAAAGGACTCGCCCCAGGGCGATTTGAGCATCCACTCGCCGGTGTGCTGTCCGCCCTCACTGGGAGATCTCAAGATGATAGGCACTTCCACTGTTTGGCCAGGTTCCGCCGGTTGCGGGAAGTTATAGACGGTTGCGCCATCCATCAGGGCCCCATTATGGAAGACCAACTGCCAGCGTGCGTCCCAGGTGCAGGTGCCGTTGTTTTGTACCTGCCAGCTTTTGGTAAATGTTGTACCCGGCTGGATGATCGTGCCATCGGGGTAAGTCTCTCCAACAAGCAGGGCGCTGGCTGTACAAAATTCAACAGGGGCTCCGCCAGTCAGCGGGGTGACCGTCTGCGCAACGGTCGCGGTGAGCGGAGCGAGAGATGATGGGGTTGCGGTCAGGGCGGGAGAGATGGGGGTCGGCAGGGTTTCTGGCGTGTTCTGTGCCTGTACGGTTTGTGCGACACGGGTCGAGATCGCTGATTCGTCCGACTCTGCGGAACCGCAGGCAGCGGAAAGCAGGGTAATGATGGTGAGAGTGGTTAGAATTTTATATATTCGCGGGACAGACATTCATAGTTCCTTTCCGTGGGGAATTATTATACCTTTTTGTGAAAAGCGCCCGACATCCGGCGGGCGCTCGCCATTTTATCAGGGTAATGCCACTCGCGGACTGACCCATATTGCCCAGTCTTCCGAGGCGGTGCCGTTTGCCAGGACCGCCAGCACAAATTGCACATTTTTGCCTGCAAGGCTGCTTAAATTGACATCAATCTCTCGCAGCGTACCGTCGCAGGTTTCGGTCCACTCACCCAGGCTACTAAATGAGCCCGATGACTCCTTGTAATTTAGCTGGAACTTGACGTTGCCCGCACCGCAGGTGCCATCTGCCTTTGCCAGGAAACCGATCCTTGCGGTGAAGCGCTCTCCCGTGACCACCGTGTAGGCAGGGTAGGTTCCCGTAATAGAACCATCATTTGCCATCTGAGGGTGAACCTCCAGGACTTTTGCCGGTGATGAGCCATCTTCCAGTCTCTGGCTATTGCGATACATCGCAAAACCTTTGATATCCGTGTCGGGTCCGCCAAAGCTCACGGTGCCGCCGCTGCCTACCCAGTTGGCGTCTGTGGCACGAGTGTGCAGGTCAAAGCCAGAGCTGACAACGGCGACCTTGATATCCACGAAGAAGGATTTGCCCTGGGTCCCGCCCAGCACCGGGATCAACACGCCCGAGGAATTTCGTATGCGCCAGTAGCTGCGATAAGAACCAGCTGTCGCGGGAGCCGTAAAGTTGACGGAAATATCCACTTCCTGTCCCGGCGGAACAGAGCCAATTGTTTGAGGAGAGGTGGCGCCCATTTGATCTCCGCTCTCGAAGACGAGGGTATACCCAGACCATGTGCAGACGCCGGCGTTCCGCAGCCGCCAGGTTTTTGTGAAGGTGGCGCCCGGAGCGATCTGCGAGCCATCCGGGATGGTGATATCCCGTACGAATTGCGCCTGGTCACAGACCGCTGTGGCAGAGGCGGCGGGTGGAAGAGTGGAGCCCGGCAGTGTGGGAACAGACACAGAGGTGCTGGTCGCGGCGGGCAGAGGCAGGGTCGGCGTGCTGAAGGGCACCGATTGCGTCAGTTGTGCCTGTACGGTGAGAGCAGCGGCGGTAAATACTGCGTTGGCGCCCTCCTCAGTTGGGGTCGCCGCGTTCGATGGCAGGTTACAGGCGGAAAGAGTAAAGATAAGAACGGTCAGGATGGAAATAATGTGTGCGGCTTTGGGCATGTGATTCTCCTCTTTGAGCAAGGCAATTTTACACCCCGCACGCTTCTTCAGGCGTTTTATCCACACTGTCGCTACATGGCATGCAGGGTACACGGATACAGACGCCCTCCTTTTTCGCTTTGTTCCTGACGACAAAACCTCTCCGATCCTGAGCCATCTCAAAGGAGGGAGAGGTAAGTGCGCCAGCAAACACTTCTTTTCAAGACTCAGGCTGTTTCGTGGACTCCCGCCATCCATAAGCCTAATTGTTCGCGTGAGGCATCCTTGCGGTCTACCGTTGCCACGATCTGACCCCGGTACATGACCGCGATACGATCTGAGAGCGAGAGGATCTCATCCAGCTCGGCGGAGATGAGCAGTACAGCTACTCCCCGATCTCGCATGACGATAATTTCCTTATGGATATATTCGATAGAACCAACGTCCAGGCCGCGCGTGGGCTGAGAGGCGATCAATAATTTAACGGGACGGCTGAGTTCACGGGCAACGATCACCTTTTGCTGGTTTCCACCCGAGAGTTTTCCGGCAGAGACATACGGGGAGGGCGTGCGCACATCATATTCCTTGATCAGCTTACGGGCATTGTCATCCACCATATTTTGCTGGATGACCACTCCTTTGGAAAAACGCGGCTTGTAATAATCGCACAGCACCATGTTATCTGCCACACTATAGGATAGCACCAGACCGTGCCGCTGACGGTCCTCAGGGATGTTTGCCAATCCTGTTTCCGTGATGGGGCGCGGCGGTTTACCCGTCAGGTCATTGCCGTCCAGAAGAAAACGTCCACTTTCGATATCGCGCAAACCGGTCAGCGCTTCAGCCAGCTCGGTCTGCCCATTGCCCTGTACACCGGCAATTCCCAACACTTCGCCGGAGCGCACACTAAACGAGACACCGTTCACAGCCTCGAGCCCGCGCACATCCTTCACATGCAGATCTTCCACCTGTAAGACTTCTTCACCGGGTTGTGCAGGCTTCTTTTGCACGGTGAAGATCACTTCGCGTCCCACCATCATCGAAGCAAGTTTTGCCTCGTCGGTTTCCTGCGGGTTCACCGTCCCGACGACGCGACCCGAGCGCATGACCGTGATGCGGTCTGCCACTGCCAGCACTTCTTTCAGTTTATGCGTAATGAAGATAATCGAGACACCCCTATCGGTAAGCCCATGCATGATCTGGATGAGGTCATCCGCTTCCTGCGGAGTGAGCACCGCGGTGGGTTCATCGAGGATGAGAATCTCCGCCTTGCGATATAGCGCTTTGACGATCTCGACACGTTGTTGAAGCCCCACGGGCAGGTCCCCGACGATCGCGTTGGGATCGACCTCCAGCCCATATTGATGTGAGAGGTCAGCCACCTTCTGCGCGACCTCTTTGCGGTCCAGTTTCACCAGCGGGGCTTCGTTTGGCGCGGCGCGGTGATCGGTCTCTGCGCCGAGCATAATATTTTCGGTCACTGTGAAGACCGGAATGAGCATGAAGTGCTGGTGTACCATGCCGATGCCGTGTTGGATGGCATCTCGTGAAGAGTCGAGCTGCATCGGCTTACCTTCCACAATGACTTCGCCTGCGTCGGGTTTATACAGCCCGTAGAGCACATTCATCAAGGTGGACTTGCCCGCGCCATTCTCGCCCAGCAGGGCATGAATTTCGCCTTTGCGCAGATCGAAATTTACATTATCGTTTGCCAGAACGCCGGGAAATTTCTTGGTAATGCCCCTGGCTTCCAGGACGATCTCGTCTGTGAGGGGCAGAGTATTCTCGTTTGTCATCGTTTGCCTACTTCTCGTACGGCACGCCATCGGCAGCAGGCGGTGTGGTGCGGCCGATAATACCTGTCAGGATCACCATGGTGAGGATGTAGGGGACCAGCCCGACTACATAGGACTGCTGCAGGAATGCCCATTGCGGCGGGATGACATCCCGGAATAATTGCATATTGATCTGCAAGGCTTGCGACGCACCAAAGACCAGCGCCGCCGCCCACGCACCGATGGGAGTCCAGTTCCCGAAGATCATGGCTGCCAGCGATATAAAGCCGCGCCCGTTGGTGAGCAGAGGCTCAAAGGAGGGGACCGACTCGATGGTGAAGTACGCGCCAGCCAGCCCGGCTAACATCCCGCCAATGATGACGTTGGCATAACGCATCCAGTACACGTTGATTCCCACGGTATCCGCAGCTTTGGGGTGTTCGCCCACCGCACGGGTGCGCAATCCCCAACGGGTGAAGAAGAGCACGTAATGTGCAATGAACACCAGAAGGATCGCGCTGATGGCGATCGGCTTCTGGTCCAGCACAGTGTTTATGGAGCGGATCGTCTCGAGGCAATCTGCCGAGGCGCCGCACAGCGGATTGAAGATCTCCTGAAAGGGGATATGGATGTTAAGCAGGGTGCCGGGAGAGTTGGGGATCTGCCCGCCGAACACGCTGCCCTGACCGAAAAACATCTGACGGTTCAGGAAACCGGTCAGACCGACAGCCAGAATGTTGATGACCGTGCCGCCAATGATCTGGTCCACTTTATAGGTAATGGATAAAACAGCCAGCAGCAGCCCCATTAGCGCGCCGGTCAGGACAGCTGCGATCAAGCCGACAGTGATGCTGGGCCACTTCTCAAGCCCGACGACGTGGAACATGTAAATCGCAGCCAGCCAGCCGAAAAAGGCAGAGGTGAGCATCATGCCTTCGATGCCAATGTTGACCACGCCCGAGCGCTCACAGAACACGCCGGACAATGCACCCAGCGTCAGCGGCGTGGCAAATGCAATGGTTGTTGCCAGCATGCTGGTGATGATCACGATCGGCGGGGACTCCGTATAACCCACCAGAACCACCGCACCGAAAAGGACCACAATGATCAGCAGGATGAAGCCAAATCGTTTCCAGTCCATGATGATCTCCTAGCCGCCCCAGCCACGCGTCAGGACAACCCGTTCGCCTTTGGCTTTGATTCGATAGATATAGCGAATGATGGCGTCTGCCGCCACGAATAGAAGGATGAGTGCCTGGAGCATCGAGATCAGGTCCACGGGCATTTGCGTCAGGAACTGCATACGCGTCGCGCCGTTGCGCATGGCAGCGAAAAGGATCGCGGCAAGCACAACACCCAGGGGGTGAGACCTGCCCAGCAGGGCAATCGCGATCGCGTCGAAACCATAACCAATCGAAAAGCCCAGCTCATGGCGATTGTTCAAGCCAGTGACCTCAATCGCTCCCGCCAGACCCGCCAGCATGCCGGAGAGCGCCATGGTCAAAATGATCGTGCGTTTTACGTTGATGCCCGCATATTTTGCTGCATCGGGGTTCAAACCTACAGTGCGGATCTCAAACCCGAGCGTGGATTTGTTCAACATCCACCAGACAAGAAAGGCGACCAGAAGTGCAAGCACAAATCCCCAGTGGATGCGCAGTCCTTCGAAGATTGCGGGCATCTGCGCGCTTTCCGCGATCAGCGGTGTGCGCGCGATGACATTGTTGGGACTCCGATCCTTCATGGGACCATTGAGCAAAAATGAAATAGTATTCAGTGCAATATAGTTCATCATGATGGTGTTGATGACTTCATGTCCCCCGGTATATGCTTTGAGAAAACCAGGAATGGCAGCCCAGAGGGCTCCCATCGCCATGCCAATCAGGATCGCAAGCGGCAGATGGATGATGGCAGGGATGTTGACCCCCAGCCATGCCGGCAGTGCATAACCGATCAGAGCAGAGAACGTGGCGCCAACCGCAAGCTGCCCCTCCGCGCCGATATTGAACAGGCCGCCTTTGAACGCCAGCGCGACCGCCAGCCCGGCAAAGATATACGGCGATGCCCAGACGGCCGTCTCGCTCAACGCCCGGGTGGAACCGAACGAACCTTGAATGAGTCCATAGTAAGCCAGAAAAGGATTGCCTCTAACCAGGGCAATGATGATACCCCCCAGGATGACAGCAGTCAGGATTGCCAGAAAAGGAACGAGCATGGCATCCAGAGCGGTCTTGAAAAAGCTTTGCGTGGATGTACCTGATTGTGTTTCTGACTGCATGAGGACTCCGGTGAGATGT
>JAICQC010000427.1 GCA_025938055.1 Anaerolineales bacterium
CATTGTATGGAATCCCGCTCACATGCGAGAAACCGATTGCCGCGGGTACCGAAGAATCTGGCACCGGGATAACCACATCGCCAAACCTGTTCCCCAATAGGTTCGCAACCTCCCTTGCCAGTTCCTCTCCCAGCCTCTGCCTGACCTGATGAACATTGATCCCCTCCCAGGTCTGGTCTGGCCTTGCGAAATAGATGTGCTCGAACACGCACATCGCCGAAGGTTCCACCGAGGGCAGAGCCTGCATGACCTTCAGCGCGCTATTCGAAAGCGACACCACCTCGCCCGGCTTCACATCACGGATGGCTTCACAGCCCAGGGTTTGCAGTGCACCTGTCTCTGAGGCCACCGCATGACCGCCGCCCGGCAGCAAGCCGATGCACAGCGGGCGGAATCCCCAGGGGTCGCGCACCGCGTACACACAATCGCGCGTCAGGATCACCAGCGAATAGGCACCCACCCATTTTTTCATCGCGGTCTTGATCCGTTCCTCCCACGTCGCTCCGCCGTTGCGTGCCAGCATCATCGTCATTACCTCCGTATCGGATGAGGAGGAAAACCCCACGCCATGCTGCATCAATTCCCTGCGCAGCTCTATTGAGTTGACCAGGTTGCCATTGTGAGCTAGCGCCAAAGGGCCATGGATGGTCTCGATCATAAAGGGCTGGGCATTGCGCAGCAACGACGAGCCGGTGGTCGAATAGCGCGTGTGACCGATCGCATAGTGTCCCTTCAACTCAGCCATCGTGGCTGGCGTGAACACATGTGAGACCAGTCCTACACCTTTATGGATGGATATCGTCTGCCCGTCTGCGACCGCCATGCCCGCCGCCTCCTGCCCGCGGTGCTGTAGCGCGTACAAGCCGAAGAAGGTCATTCGTTCCACATCTTCGTTCGGAGCGAAAATGCCGATCACACCGCACTCTTCGTGAGGATGCTCATCCTCGACGTCAAGCTGCAGTTCGCTAGCGAACACGGGCATCGTCCTCCATGATCTTGTCCGCCGCCCGCTTCTGGCTTGCCTGCACCTGTTCCCGCACATCGGCATTCGCCACGCCGAAGATCTTTGCCGCCAGGAGGGCAGCGTTGGCAGGCTCCAACACGACAGCGGGCGCAATCCCGGAAGGCATCCGCAGCGAGGAAAATAGATCCGCACCGCCGAACGAATCGGAGACCGGTGGGCAGGCGATCACCGGCGCGCTGACCGATCCGTCTGTGAATCCGCTTAAGGCGTTGCTGCGCCCGGCGACTGTGATATACACCTTCGGGCGATCATTGGCTTCATACTCTCGCAGAATCGACAGTGCATGTTCGGGTGTCTTATGCGCCGAGGCGATCCGAAGAATCGTTTCCAACCCATATTGCTGGCAGGCTTTGGAGATTTTCGAACAGTGTTCCATGTCTGCCTGTGAGCCCATCAAAATGACAACCAGAGGCTTGGACATTATGAGATGACTCCTGCCTTTCGTAGATTCTCGATCAAGCGGGGTTCGACGGGATATTCACCGGCTTCAAACGTCCTGCCGGTCAGCAATTCGTAGATGGTGATATATCGCTCACTGGCAGCTACCCACAACTTATCGGGCATGGCGGGCACCTCACCATGCCCGCGATAGCCTTTTTCGGCGTACGCCAGACGAACGAATTCCTTATCAAGGTTTTCAGGGTCCTCCCCGGCTGCAAAGCGTGCTTCGTATGAATCCGCTTTCCAGAAACGGGAGGAGTCGGGCGTATGCAATTCATCGATCAGAACCACGCTGCCGTCGGCGGCGCGCCCAAACTCATACTTTGTGTCCACCAGGATCATGCCAGCCGCGCGCGCCACTTCCTGCCCACGCTGAAAGACAGCCAGCGCTGCCGTCTGAATCTGATCCCAGGTGTGCTTGTCGAGTAAGCCTTTCTCAACAACCTCGGCACACGTCAGGCGTTCATCGTGACCTGTTGCTCCGCCCTTCGTCGTAGGCGTAATAATAGGTTGTGGAAGTGCGGCATTTTTCCGTAAGCCTTCGGGAAAGTCATACCCGTAAATGGTGCGTTCGCCGAGCGAATAGCGATACCACAACGCGGTGGAGGTCACGCCCGTGATATAGCCGCGCACGATGACCTCCACGAGTAATGGCTCTGCGACATCGACCACGGCGGCATTCGGATCAGGCAGGGAAACGATGTGATTGGGGGCGATATCCCGTGTCTGTTCGAACCACCAGGCAGACAACTGGTTCAGCACCTGTCCCTTGTAGGGAACTGCTGCGAGGATCTGGTCGAAGGCAGAGAGACGATCTGTGGTGATGATGAGACGTTTGCCATCAGGCAGGTCGTACCAATCGCGTACCTTACCTGACCTCTTATTAGGAAGGGGCAGGTTGGTCTCGCGCAGCACGGAAGGCAGTAGATCCATTATTTCGTTCGTTGAATACATGCATTCTCCTTTATCGAACGTCACAGGACTCAGACTGCACGAGGATCCTATTTAGAACTGTGACGCGTGATTCACACCATTCTTGAACAGAGCCAGTCCGCTATGCCCGTTCACTCCGCGGGTCCATTGAGGATGCTGATAGCGGTGAATATGATTCTCAGGATGAGGCATTAAGCCAAGCACATTGCCCTGCGGATTACAGATCCCGGCAATATCCCCGAGGGAGCCGTTCGGGTTGAATGGATATTTGCCGTTGGCTGCCGAACCATCTGGGTGAGCGTAGGTGAGGGCAACCTGGTCACATTCAGCGAGAGTGGCAAGCGGAAAGAGTTCGGACGTCTGAAAGTTGCCCTCGCCGTGCGCGACGGGACATTCGATCCGTTCATGCAAGTCTTTCGTCCATATACAGGTTTTGGAAACGGGCTGAAGAGTGACCCAGCGGCATTCGAAGTGTCCCCGTGCATTGAACGTCAACGTGACATCTTTGTGGGGAGACCTACCCGGGAGTATGCCCGATTTCACCAGTGCCTGAAATCCATTGCAAATGCCGATGACTGGTTTGCCAGATTCGACAAAAGCAGAGATTTCTTCTGTAAAAAAAGAAGCGAGGTCAAGGGCAAGGAGTTTGCCCGCGCCCAACGCGTCAGCATAGGAGAAACCGCCAGGAATCACCAGCATCTGAAAGTCCACAAGACGCGCTTTGTTCCCGCGTAATTCATTGAGCGGAACTCCAATCGCTTCCGCACCCGCGAGAGTCAGGGCTTCTGTGACGTCAAGATCGCGATTGGAGCCATGTGCATGGAGAATGAGTGCCTTTGGTTTCATGTGTGCTTAGGATTGTTGAATGCATGGACAAGTTCGTTCATACTAATTTCAACGGCAGAAAATTTGAGAATTGGAGAAGATGTGACAATGCCAACCTTATGGAAGGAAAGATTGATGAGCTGGCTTTCAAAGGCAGATGTGTTGGCTGGAGCTACTTCAAACAGCAGGCATCCATTGACTTCAATAAATAGAGAAGATGCATCAAAGTTTATTTCCATTCCGAGTCGCCCGCCGATGCACATCTCCGCCGCGGCAACCGCCAGGCCGCCTTCACTGAGGTCATGTGCAGATCTGACAAGTCCGCCGGTGATGGCGCGATGCAGGGCGCGATACACTTCCTTTGCAGACCGTGGTACCTCGGGAACCGATCTATGCTCTGCCGAAAATCCGCCCACCAAATAGATGGAGTTGCCTGCTTCCTTTAAATCCATTGTGATGGATTGGTTAATATCCTGGATGACGCCAATCGCGGAGATCAATAACGTGGGTGGAATGGAATGATGTACGCCGTCCGTGCCCAGGTATTCGTTGTTGAGGGAATCCTTACCACTGATGAACGGCGTCCCAAAAAACAACGCTGCGTCGTGACAACCCCGGCAGGCTTCGACGAGTGTGCCCAGCGTTTCAGGTCGAAGTGGATCGCCCCAGCAAAAATTGTCGAGGACGGCGATCCGGTCCGGGTCTGCACCAACAGCGACGGCGTTACGAATGGCTTCATCCATGACCGACCATGCCATCTTGTAGGCATCGTATTTGCCGTATTCAGGGTTAATGCCGTTGGATAGGACAATGCCTTTGGTACCCCTGGTACCGATGGGCTTGATGACCGCCGCATCGGAGGGCGCGTCGGCTTCG
>JAICQC010000397.1 GCA_025938055.1 Anaerolineales bacterium
CACCGAGCACGAACGGCGCTCGGAGCGGGTTTGCCGCATGCTCGCCTGCAATGCGTTCTACCAGCGCGACCTCTGCCGCGTAGCCGGGACTATGTTCCAGGGAATCCCAGACCGCAACCGCTATTCGTCCATGAGGAGTGAGCACGCGTTGCATTTCACGCACTGCCTGGAGTCGATCCGTGAAGAACATGAGTCCGAACTGGCTTACGACCACGTCAAAGGACGCATCCGGGAAAGGTAAAGACTCTGCCACCCCTTGCTGCCAGGTGATCGCTGGCTCAAGCCGGGCTGCGACAGCCAACATCCCAGGATTGGGATCGATGCCTGTGACGGACCCGCCAGGAGTTACCCGCGCGAGCGCCGCCCGTGCCAGGATGCCGGTCCCACAAGCCACGTCCAGAACCCTCTGCCTGGAACGAACCTGAGCGACGTCCAGTACGTGAGGAGTCCACTGACGGAAGAGAGCGGGCAGAAATAACTCCTCATACGAGGTTGCTGCATCGATCTGTGATTGCAATTCGGGATCTGTCATTCATCACCTCGCAATTCGGTTCTACTCCGCCAGCGAGCGGATGTAGTCCAGATCGAGTTCACCCTTTGCGCCCCAGCCTTTCTTCCCCTCGGGAATCTCCGGGCGGAATTTTTCATAGAGACCGTAGGCTTTGCTTTCCAATTGTTTCGGTGTATATGCCTTTGCGAGCTTCTCCATTGCCTTACGTGCATCATCGAGATCATCTTTGAACTTTTGTTGGAGATAGATCTCCACGCTTTCTGCATGAATGGCTTCGCCTTTAATTGCGGCGCGCAGTCCCCTTGGGGTCTTAATCGCTGGCACGCCTCGTCCCAGGATTTCAATGAATTCTGCTTTGACTTTCTTTTCCTTCTTTGCTTCTTTCTCTTTTTCCTCCTCTGACTTTTCTTCGTAGATTCCTAATTTCTTCCCCTTGGATTGGGCGTTCAGTCCCGCTACGGCTTTGCCGAGGGTGAGGGCTGTCTCTTCGTCATACCCTAGTCTTTCTGCCACGACAGCCGCCCAGAGAGTTAATACGGGGGCGCGGTTGATCTTAATTTTTTTGTTTGGCATTTTTACTCCTTACCCAACTGAATCTTTCCAATATTATACAGTTTTTCGGTGACGAAAAATCCGCCTCTCGTGAGACGAGTTCCTTTTTACCTGCTTAGACTCTCCAATGAGAACCTGCCTTACGTTGTGTTTCGTTCGAATGGGGCTCCAGGTGCAGGTGGTAGAATCGATTCATAACGCAAATATAAGTGCACAGCAGAACCCTCAAACATTCCTGTCGTTCAATTCTGCGGCTGTGCCCGTACGGAGGATCAAATGACTGATGTTGTCATCGTGGATGCAATCCGCACACCGGTGGGGGCTTTGGGAGGAATACTTGCTTCGGTTCGACCTGACGATCTGGCGGCTCTCGTTATAAAAGAAGTGATCCAGCGCAGCAAACTTGACCCCGCGCTGGTGGAAGAAGTTTATCTTGGATGTGCGAACCAAGCTGGGGAAGACAATCGCAACGTGGCGCGCATGGCGGCGTTACTGGCGGGGCTTCCCGTGGAAGTGGCAGGCGTGACCGTAAACCGGCTCTGTGCCTCGGGCTTGAACGCGATCAACCAGGCAGCGCGCGCGATCAAAGCCGGAGAGGGAGAGGTCTATATTGCAGGTGGAGTCGAATCGATGAGCCGCGCGCCGTATTCGGTCCCCAAAGCTGAGGCTGGATTCTCGTTCGGCAACCTCACCGCCTGGGATACGGCACTCGGCTGGCGTTACCCAAACCCCCTGATGAAAGAAAAATATGGGACGGAATCGATGGGCGAGACCGCCGAAAACATCGCCGCGGAACGACCACATGTTACGCGCGAAAAGCAGGATGCCTTCGCGTTCCGTTCTCATCGCTGTGCAATCGAAGCGATCGACTCGGGTCGCTTTGCGCAGGAAATTGTGCCAGTCACAATTCCGCAAAGAAAAGGGGATGCAAAAATTGTGGATACCGATGAACGCCCGCGCCGCGATACGACGATGGAATCCCTTGCGAGATTAAAGCCTGCTTTTAAAAAAGAAGGCGGCACCGTGACCGCAGGTAACTCATCAGGATTAAATGATGGCGCAGCGGCAATCCTGATCATGAGCGAAGAAAAAGCGAACGCGTTAAATCTCAAGCCATTGGCGCGCATCGTCGCCTCTGCCTCGGCGGGAGTGCCACCGCGCGTGATGGGATATGGTCCCGTCCCCGCGACAAGGAAAGCTCTGCAGCGCGCGGGGCTACAAATGAAAGATATTGGACTGATTGAGCTCAACGAAGCCTTCGCGGTTCAGTCGCTGGCGGTGATAGAAGATCTTGAACTCGATCCTGAGATTGTCAACGTCAATGGCGGCGCGATCGCGATTGGGCATCCGCTCGGCTGTTCCGGCGCGCGACTGATCACCACGCTCGTCCATGAAATGCGTTTGCGCGGCAATGTGAAATTTGGACTCGCGACCCTGTGTGTTGGTGTAGGGCAGGGCGAAGCGACGATCGTGGAGTATCTTGGATAATTTGTTTGGAACGTTCGAGACGTTTTTATCGTTTGTATGCTTGAGAAGGAGACGTTCTGAATGAAATTGAGATTGATCTTGCTTGTTTGTGCTTACCTGGTTGCTGGCTGTAATATATCTGTCACTTCCTTTCCAACATTCCCCAAAGAATCCACTCAGGAGCCGACGGAAACAACCGAACCTACTCCGTCGCCGTATCCTGATACACCCGCGCCTCCGGCAATCGCCGCGCCAGTGGTCGAATCTCCATCGCTGCTGAATATTGAATTCTTTAATGAACTCGATGGCTGGGGTGTGACTGAGACTGAAGTGGTCCGCACGAACGATGGCGGTCTGACGTGGTATAACGTCACGCCGCCCGACGTGGAGGAAACAGGTTCCACAGTAGAGATCTTTATCCTGGACAAGGAACATGCCTGGGTGCAGAAACCCGATTTTAATAACTTTCCAAATAACGGGTTGCTCTATCGCACATTGGATGGGGGACTGAACTGGGCGATCTCGTCCACTCCCTTTAGCGCTGGCGACCTAAGTTTCCTCGATACGAGCAACGGCTGGATGCTTGCCGACCTCGGCGTGGGCGCGGGCTCGAACGCGGTCGCTGTGTTTCAAACCACGGATGGCGGCGCCACGTGGACTCAAACCTATACCAACGATCCGAACAATCCGGAAGCTGCCGATTCTCTGCCATTGGGAGGTATCAAATCTGATCTTGTGCCGCTCAACATGCAAACCGCCTGGGTGGGTGGCGTGGTCTATTCGTCGGGCACGGTATATCTCTTCCGCACAGATGATAGCGGGCGCACATGGTCGACCGTGAATCTGGAACTGCCTGAGGGCGCTGAGGATTTCGAGCTCGGCATCGATCGAGACCAGATGCAGTTCGTCTCTGCCACGGATGGATTCCTCGCAGTCCGCATGGCGGGCGATTCCACGCAGACCGCCGTCTACATCACAAACGATGGGGGAGATACCTGGAGGCTGACGCCTGCGTTGATTCCTGGTGCCGGCGCATCCGATTTTTTGTCGGCGGAAGAAGCGGTCATCTATAACGGTGAGGAGTTTTACGTGACGCGTGACGCGGCGCGTACGTGGAACACCGTCATGCCGGATATCGTCTTCGGCGATTCCTTTGGCAGCATGGATTTTGTCAACCCGAACAGCGGCTGGGTAATCACGGTTGACCCGGAGAATCATCGTTCGCTGTATCGCACGCACGATGGAGGCGCCACATGGCTCCCCGTTCTTCCCTGATCCTTTTATTGATTCTGCTTTTGATCGGATGCAGACCGGCAACACCGCCGCCCGGTACGTCTGTCGATCAGACCCAGCGCGCGCCGGGTCCCGGGAATGAATCCACGCCCAGAGCGGCAACGCCAACAACCGTGCCCGAGCAGGCTGCCGAGCTCCGTAACGCGCAGTATCAGCTTGGCGCGAGTAATGCTTTGCAGATCGTGCAATTGAGCAGCGGGACATTCGAGCAGGGAACTCCGGGCGCCGAGGATTTCGTCTCGGTCTCGGTAACGGACTTCGTGGCGGTGGGCGACTTGAACGCCGATGGCACGGAGGAGGTCGCGGCGTTGATCTCGGAGAATTATGGCGGCACGGGTGTCTTTGTCTTTCTCACCGTTTATATGGAGGTGGACGGGACTCTGACCTTCCAGACGTCCAGGATGGTGGATGACAGACCGCAATTGAACGCGCTGTCGATAGAAAACAATGAAATCTTTTTGGATGCCGTCATCCACGGGATCGATGACCCGTTGTGCTGCCCCACGCTGCGGACGAACAGCCATTATCGCTGGGTGGATAATCAGCTCGATCTAACCGATTACACAACATTC
>JAICQC010000053.1 GCA_025938055.1 Anaerolineales bacterium
CGCCGAGCTCTTCCTCGCACACCTTTGCCACCACTTCGATATGACGCGCCTCGTCCCACATCTGGTGAGCAAGTTCCATACGCATCCCCCAGGGGAGATCGGGGAACTCAGCGAGCATCTTGCCCATGCGGTCGGTGGTCTCCACCTCACCGTACAGCAGCTGATGGAACTTGTGCCGGAAGCCTTCAATCGACCACTCGTCCTCGGACTTGTAGGCTTTCTCGAAATCCTTGGGGTCGTCTGAAAACCAGAACGGTTCCTCAACAATGGAGTGCTCGAGTGGCGGGCAACTCTTTGTGAAGCGATACGCTCGCCCGCTGCGGCGTGTACGGGGCTTGGGCTTATCTGCCTCGCGTGCACTGTGAAAGGTCAGCCAGTGGGACTCAATCCCCTGCCCGGTGACGCCGCCCGATTCCACAAGCTTCGCCTCGATATCTGCCTGGACTTCCAGTGCCAGGCGCCGCTTCTCCGGGTCTCGGGTGAGGGATTCCAGGACTGCCTGCCCCCAGGCGACGTGCGATTGGCCCATGGCTGCCAGTTGGCGCAGGAGGCGGACGGTGGGCGTATCCGCCATCGGGTCGGTGGCGTCGGCGTGATAGACATAACTGCTCACCAGGTGCGGCTCGAGCACCCGGTATACCGCCGTCAAGCGCCCGACAATGTCCTCCAGTTTCCAGACGGTTTCACACAGGCGAGCAAATTCGTCGGTGCCCGGTTCCTGGCTGTCGCGCGTCGAGCGCAGCTGCTCGAGGCGCTCGCCCAGCAATTCGGCAGCCTGGGCATGATCATAGACGTGATAGCCAAAGGTGGCTTTGAAGGCAAGCTGCGGCGTGGTGTGGGACCACCCCGCGATCATCTCCATCAACTGCAATTCGAGGTAACGATAATTGGCAAGGCGCTGCGAGTTCTCACGAACGGTAAAACGCCCTCCAAATTCACGACGATCTACAACAGGCATCGGAAACTCCTTTTCCTATTTAATCCTGGCGTTCAATCTGCACCGGTGTGTCTTTAAACCTCACGACATGCCCGTCCACTTTGCCCGTATCCTTGAGCAGCAAGACGGCTACATTAAGAGGCTCATCCAGGGCCATGGGCGCGCCGTGCCACACGCCTTTGCCGAACAGAACACCCTGTCCCTGGCGCAGGCGAAAAACGCGGAAGCGTTCCAGAGGAGGCAGACGTGTGGGTTCCTCCGGGTACTCCGGTGGGCCCACATATACCAGGCACTCTCCTCCCATGGGAATCAACAATTCATCGCTGTGCATGTGACGTTCCGCCCAGTCAAACGTTAGTTCAGCGGGATGCAGATTAAGGTATCCAATTGCGTACTTCCTGTCACCGCCCGCCAACAGGTGGTTTTCGTCCCACCATGTGTAGCCCGGTCCTGCAGAATCCTGTGCGCGGGCTGGCTGTGTGATCACTTCGCCAAAAGGTGCGAAGGATTCAACGGTCAGTTCTTCGATTTTAAGTTTCATCATCTCTCCATTTGCGTTGTTAAGTCAAACGTGAATGTCTGATAGGTGACCAGCCTGGGTGCACCTGCCAGGCCTGAGGGACGCTCCACTCTTTCGAGCAGGTTCACCAGAGTATTGGCAACGCGCAGTTCAAGCGTGTTCTCGCCAGACTTTACCATGTTGGTAATATCCACCGGGTACGGCGCCCAAAGGCGCACGCCTGCGGACTGGCCGTTCACCAGGACCTCCAACACATCATCATGCATTTCCGGCTCCACGAAGACTCGCCTTCCAGTGAACGACGGAGGCAGTTCAAAACTCTTGCGGTATACCGCCCTTCCGGAGAAATGAGGATAGCCCTGATTTGTCCAGGGCTGAGGCTGGAGCGATTGGCAGGGTGCTGAAATCCGGTACGTGTCGTCGCCTTGAGGTGACAGACTGAAGTCACCTGTGAGTTTCAACAAGTCTAGCAAGCCGTCGGTTGGACTGGTGACCACCAGGCGCAGGGCGATCAGATTCTCACCTCTATGGACATGGGGGGTGATATCCACCGCCTTCATCTGTCCATCCACCTGGCTGCGTACGGGCGCGGCTGTGACGTGCTCACCATTGACATAGAGCGACCACTCGGAACCCGCAAAGCCATCCACAATTAAGTTTAACTTCGCAGGCAGATAATCAGCCTCGAACGAAAATCGATACCAGACGGGAATCGGGTACTCCTGATCGGGTTCGGCAGGGAGTTGGTACGACCACGCGCCCGGGACCATGGCAAGCCATCCTTCGGTGTTTGCCCCAGGCTTTGTATAGGCATCCGATGGCGTGCCCGAAGTTTCGTGAGCAGCCAGCCACGTTCCGATGACCAGAGCGTTCTCGGTCTCGGGTTGGAATTCCCATTCGCCGTTCAAAGTCAACGCAGACGATGGTTCTTCAGACGGGAGGGTCAAACGCTTCTGCTGTCCGTCCCGCTCCAGAATTGCGTATGCTTCACTTGTACGGCCGAAACCGCTCACATGCGTTCCCTCCGCAGACTCGATATTAATATTCGTCTCGACGACGCGCCAACCCGCATCCGGTTTCACCAGGATGAACGCGGAACCCACCGGAGGCAGTTCCAGCTCGAAGTGGGTGTGGTTCTCAATCACTTGAGAAGGTGCGACCAGTCGCTCCACCCCGGTCGACGGGTCCCAGTGTACCGGCTGAACCACGCTCGGCAGGCTGACCTGCGCTTTTTGAGGCTTGTACGTTGGGTTAATGATGAAGTAGATATCCTGCTCATCCTTCTGCCGGTGGAGATAAAAGACTTCACGGTTGTCAATGATCACGTCGGGTTCGACGAGTTTCAACAGCGCCCCCTGCAGGGTGTCGGCCACCGCCTCACGTTCTGCGATCACTTCCTCGGTGATCTCCTGGCGCTCGCCCTGTTCGGGTGCGAAGAAATACCGACTGGTTCGTTCTTCGGATTCAATGACAAAGAGTGGACTCTCCGTTTTTCCGGGCGTGTCGAGTTCCTGCTGAATGCGCAGAGGGAGCTGACGGTTGAGCGCGTAACTGCGCAGAAACGCCGTTTTGCCACCGTCAGTATGTTCTTGTTCCAGCAGTTGCATATCGGTCTGATGTTGAAAATTCTGCAGCGTTTCCGTAGGGTCAATGCCAAACAACGATCGAACCCGGTCGGAGATGTCTACAAGATCCGTGACATTACCCGGCTTGGAGAACGCCTGATCGGGGAGGAAGATCATCCCAAGCACGCGCCCGCCTTGCGCGACGAATTTCTCAAGCTTTTCGAGTGTGCTCAACTTGATATGCGCCATCGGAGGCAAAACCAGCAACTCGTGCACTTCATCGCCGACACGAAGGGTGTTGCCGTCAAGCTCCGCGTTTGCCAACACATCTTCATCCAGGTAGTCATAATCGTAGTGCAGACGCAGCAATAGATCGGTCAGGGTATTGAAATCCCGTTCGATGCGATCGCCGATGGCATTATGGGTTTGAGGGGTGTACGTGGCGAACATGGCATTCATGGGCCAGAGCACGGCTACTTTGGCGATATGCTTTCCGCCAGAAAGCATATGGCTCAAACGGCTCATGTAATTCGAAAACTCGCCGTAGTATTCCCACCACGGATACTGGTAGAACATGGAGGGTGGCCAATCCCGCTTGCGTGGACCCTCCAGGGTGTAATGAAAGCCATGCGGGTTGAGCAGGTTTACGCCCAGCACATATTCCCAGTCGGCGATCCATTTCATGCGCTGCATGGTGGCATCCATGAAGATACCGCCAAACGATTCGCACAGAAGGCGCGGGCTGCCCAGTTGATGTGCAGCAGAGCTGCCAACCTTCATCGCCACATGCTCATCGGGCCGGTCGCGGTTGCCGATGATGGGGTAGAGGTGATCGACACCGACCACGTCCATGTGACGGTAGTGCTTGAACAGATTGCCTTCCACTCGGATGAGACGCCTTAGCCCCTCTTCATAAAGGAGGTGTCCGGTGAACAGGACATTGTGCTTTTGACACCACTCATGGATCTGCTGGTAGTATGCCTGGCTATAAAAATCAGTGAGCGTATCATAGAAGTCGAAGCGCACGCGGGCGCTATCAGGGCGGATGTCGAAAAACAAATCCGGGAGTCGTGGGCGCAGGTTGTAGCCATTGCGCTCCTGGAAACGGCGGAACATATTCTTGGTCCACGGGACCACGGGGTTTTCTGCGGCACTCAAATAATAATGCATGGCGGGTTCGTCGGTATAAAAACCGAGCATCTGAGAACTCATCTTGCCATCCACCGCGCTCGCATACGAGTCATACCCTAACTTGAGGAATTCCGTTGTCGATTCAGGATTCATGGCATCGATGTAGTAATCCGCGATTTTCTCGACGATGTACAGTAATCGCCAGTTGCCCGCCGGCGCCTCCCATGGAATCACGTCGCGGAAGGAAAGGTTGGGTGTGAGGTCGATCACTTCCTGCTCCCCATCCATCCGTACAGCAAACGCCGCCACCGGTGTGGACTTCTCGAAGTCGATATAACGGCTGTCTGCTCCTGTGAGGTAGGTGAACCAGGGTCCGCGTACAGTGAAATTGAGGCACTCGATATAGCGCTGCGCCAGATCTGGGCGCGCCTGGAGCACGCGCTTGTCGGCAGTGCCGCTGGGCCAGTTCATCTCATCGTAGATCCAGGTTTGCAGGCCGATTTTTTCAGCCTCTTCAACAGCGAAGTGAATACGGTCGAGGTAGGTCTCACCAATGTAGTCGGTCTCCAACCCGTAGCGCCCGTGCAGGATGATTCCGGGCATGCCCTTTTCGCGGAATTCCCGCAACTGGTAAAGCATTTCATCCAGATCCAACTCACCGTTCAAAAACCAGAAGGGAAGGATTCCATATTCCCGTGGCGGCTTGTTGAAGTTCGCGGGGTTGATCGGGATCTGGGACCAGGGTTTTGGCTGCATGAATTGCGCTCCTTTGTTTTTCGCGATTAAGCTCTTGCACAAGAAACTGTAGGGCAGGTTTTCAACCTGCCGTTATCTCAAATAGTCACGCTTCAAGCGTGACCTGCTTAGTCATCACAATTGTTGACTTGATGAAGCCCTCAGGCTTTTCATGGGCGGCGAGAAAAGCTTGGTTGATCTCATCGAGTCCGAAACGGTGCGTGACCAGATCTTCGAGAGTCAACCGGCCGGACGTTAACAGCCGCATCCCGATCCGCATGCCGCGCAGGATGGTCGTCTCTTCGCGGAAATGAGCGTTCAAAATTTGGAATGCCATCCAGTTCCAGTAGCCCAGGGGAATCTGACGCGGTTCGCCCTGGTGAAAGCCTACGATGACCACCTTTCCGCTCATGCGGGTGACCTCCCCCAGCAGATTGAGTGGTGCCTGCGCACCCACGACTTCGAAGGCAGCGTCCGCGCCTTGCCCATCGGTCAGTGCTTTCACGGCTTCTGGCAGCGACGACTCAGCGACATTGACAATATGGGTGGCGCCAAGTTTCAGGGCGCGCTCCAACGCGTCGGCCCGGGTATCGGCGACGATCAGTCGGCGCGGTCCCTGCATTTGAACGAGCTTCTGCACCAGGTTGCCCATGAACCCGGCGCCGATGATCACGACATCATCGCCGAGCGAGAGATTCGCCAGTTCAACGGTGTTGACCGCACAGGCAAGCGGCTCGGCGAGAGCCAAGTCCAGCGGCAAATCACCGGCAGGGAAACAATATTTCGATTTGACAACAACATACTCGGCAAAGCCGCGTCCCGGCGCCCAGACCGCTACGCGATCACCCGAGGCGAATCCCTGAACGTCCTTGCCGACATCGACAACGATCCCGCTGACCTCATGACCGGGATAGCGCGGATACATGTGTCCCCCAGCCTTGCCCTCCCACATATCCAGTTCGGACGTGCAGACGCCGCAGGCAGCCACCTGGACAAGCACCTCGTCCGGGAGCAGCGCAGGAAGTTCTTCCTCCTGAAATTGGAATTCTTTTGGGCCGGTTAAGATCGCGATTTTCATCGATGATAATTCCTAGGCGTTTTTCACAGTCAGAATACGCGCGCTCATCGGCTCCATCGTGATCCGGAGTGCGCTCGTGGGGGTCACAGAAATTTCCTCGTTGTTCAGGAGATCGGCAAGGCTGCCTGCAGGGAGTAGAGCGCTGAACTCCTCCGGGAGGGTCAATGTCACTGCTGCCTGTTCTTCGGAGAAATTGAGCAGCACCAGAACCGGCAGTTCGTTCCCTTGCAGGAAGCGGACATAGGCAAGCACCTGACTGACTGGTTCCGCCTCGAGGAGTTGCCAGAAGCGCGAATGCAGACTGGGAATTTCTTTCCGCAGCGCGATCAGCTTTTTGTGATAGTCGCGCAGCCCGCGGTAGCGTTCGCGGAAGGAGACGGGCGTCACGTCAAAATAAGGACGGAACCACTGACCCGCCTCGTCCGCGGTGTAGATGCAGGGAATGCCTGGCAGGGTGAGCAAGAGAGCAGTCGCCACTCGCGTCAGAGGCTCTCCATGTGTCTGGATAAATCGCGTCCCGGTATCGTTGTTGTTCAGGAAGCGGAAAATCAAGGCATCGGGGTGATAGCCATCCGGGCGGTTGAGCAGGACATTCTTCAGACTTTCGATCACCTGTGCGGTATCCACATCTTCAGCCTGTTCGCCCCAGAAGCGCGCCCAGGACCAGTTGCCCAGATTCTCCGTCCAGTCATACGCCGCGTCGAAGCCGTTGTCAAAGTAGTATTCATCGCGGGCACTGGCTTCTGCCAGCAACAGCACGTCTGGTTTGATGCGTTTGAGCTCGCGCCGCCATTCGGTCCAGAACTCCGGGTTCCGTTCCTTAACTCCCCAGCAGGCGTCTACGCGGAATCCATCCACATCGAACTCGCGCACCCAGTACGAAAAGGCTTCGATCATCATCCGCCAGACTTCTGGGTTGTTGTAGTTAAGATTCGGCAGGTGAGTCCAGTCGAAATAGTAGGTGTACGCACCGTTTTCATCCCGGTCGTAGAAATCCCAGTAGGGTGAGTCGATACCTTTTTCTACCGTGTCCTGAAAATAAGGATGTTCGTTCGAGGTGTGATTGGGGACGAAATCCATCAGGACGCGAATGCCGCGCTCGTGTGCCGCATCCACCATTGCCTTGAAATCCTCTTTCGATCCGAAATTGTCGCGCAGCTCGAAGTAATCGAGCACGGAATAGCCGTAGTCATTGGTCGCGTTGATCGGCCCGAGCCACATGGCATTGATCCCCAGGTCGGCTAACTGGTCCAGCCGGTCTTGGATCGCCTGCGCGCTGGGTGTTCCAAAGAGACGCGGAATAACACCGTACACGATCGCCTCTTCGACCCAGGCAGGGTTTTCGTGGTCGTAGTCCGGGATGCTCGGCTCGCCATTTTCCACAACAATATAGGTTGCGGTTGTGTCCTGGCGCCCGGCTTCATCGACCACGCGTAGGGAGAAGTAATATTCGCCATCGACCTGCGGAAGCTCCACCTCCAGGCGTGGACCCCTGGTCTCTGCCCCGAACTCCTGACCGCTCACCGTCGCCGTCGCAGGATTGTCCGGTCGTGCGGACCAGACGTATTCGCGGATGGGCTGCTTTTCGAGCTCGTCCGGCAGGCTGCCTGCGCCATCCAGCACGAGCCGTCCATTCGAAAGCGAGGGGCTGATGACCGCGGTCGGTCGCTGCGGCAAGCGTCCCGTAATAGTGATCGCAGGAGACTGTTCTTCCTGCTGATCGGCTCGTTCGCAAACGGCGTTCAGTGTATTCTCGCCCGGGCGAATAGGAACCTCCGCGGAAAAGAAGTTTTCCTGCAAAGCGGCTTCCGCGAGTGTACTATTGTTTTCGATTGAAACGGACTGGCAGGCAGCAGGATTTGCCATGCTACCTCTCATCACCTTTCTAAATGTCCAGGCGTCGGCGTCGGTGCCAATCATTTTTATTCCAGACGGTTGTGATGGCATGGTTCCTTCCGGGGTGGCGGGAGTGGGTGTGGTCTGCTGTGCCTGACAGGCAGTTGCCAGGGCGCTGCCCGTCAGTACCAGGCTTAGGCGCAGGAAATCACGGCGATGGAGCGTTCGCTCAGCCATGGATCACTCGCCGGACACCGGGGCAAGGACTCTGGCAGTCTGAGCGGGTACAGAAACATGGATTCGCCCTCCTACTGCGGCCGCGATCTCTTCATCTGCCAGCAGATCGTACAGGCTTCCGCTTTGCGGCAGCTCGCCGAACTGCTCCGGCACATCAAATTGGAACTCTGCCGATTCCTCTGAGAAGTTTAACAATACCAGTACCGGCCCAGCGGTCGGGTCGGACGGCTCACCATAGCGGAGATAGCTGAATACCGTTTGGGGCACTGGGTCAGGGGTGATCAGCGACAAATTCCGCGAATGCAGGCTGGGCACAGATGTACGCAGGGCAATCAGCTTTTTGTGGTAGTCGCGCAGCCCCAGGAATTGTTCTTCAAAGATCAGGGGATCCAGCTGCTGATAGGGCTCGAATTCCAGCCCGTATTCATCGCCGGTGTAAATGCAGGGGACGCCAGGCAGTGTCAGTAACAACGCGGTCGCAACGCGCGTGATGGCTTCTCCGTGGCGGGTGATAAAACGGTCTCCAGTATCGTTGTTGTTCAGGAAGCGGAAGATGACAGCATCTGGATGGAACCCCTCGGGACGGTTTGTCAGTGCATCCGTCAGATTATAGGAGAGGAGTCTGTACTTGTATGCATCCCAAGCGACCCGCCATGCCCAGCCGCCGGGCTGATAAGTCCAGTCGTACGCCACGTCGAACCCATTATCGAAGTAATAGGGTTCACGTGCTGTCGCTTCGGCAAGCAGCATCAAATCTGGCTTGATGCGCTTCAGGGCGCGGCGCCACTCGGGCCAGAACTCCGGTCGGCGCTCCATCACACCCCAGACGACATCCACACGGAAGCCGTCCACATCGAACTCGCGCACCCAGTAGGCAAACGCTTCGAGCATCATCTGGCGGACTTCCAGGTTGTCGTAGTTCAGGTTGGGCAGGTTACTCCATTGGAAATAGTAGGTGTGGTTCCCGTCCGCATCCCGATCATAGAAGTCCCAGTAAGGCGATTCGGGACCGCGCTGCTCTGCATCCAGGAAGTAAGGATGGGTGTCTGATGTATGGTTCGGGACAAAATCCATCAGCACCCGGATGCCGCGTTCATGCGCTGCCTGCACCAGTGACCGAAACTCATCCTTCATCCCGTAGGCGGGATCCAGCCCAAAGTAATCCTCCACGGCATAGCCATAATCATCGGCAGGGTGGGTATTGATGGGACCCAGCCAGATGGCGTTGACGCCCAAATCGACCAGATCATCCAGTCGCTCGCCGACCGCCTGAAATGCAGGACTACCAAACAGGAAGGGAATCACACCATAGACAACAGCAGTCTCGATCCAGGCTGGGTTTTCGTGGTCATAGTCAGGGATGCGCGGCTGACCTTTCTCAACCACGAAGTAGATCGTGCTGGTATCCTCCTTGCCTGCCTCGTCTATTACCCGTAGACTCAAATAATATTCCCCATCGATAGGCGGCGGTAGAACAGTGATCGCCTGGCTGCTGACTTCACCGGCCAATTCGCCCTCTGGCAGCTGCAGCGGACCCGGATTGCCTGCACGAGCAGACCAGATGTATTCGACAATCGGTGCTTCCCCATTCTCAGACGGCAAACTCTCGCTTCCGTCCAGGCGAATACGATCTCCATCCGGCATGATCTTGATCCGAGCCGTTGGGACTTGTCTCAGCCGCCCGGTGTATGTAACCGGACTGGACGGGACCTCCCCGCCTCCCGGCGTCAGGCAGACGGCATTGATCTCATTCTCTCCTTCCGAGAGAGGGATCTCAGCCGTGAAAAAATCGCCTTCTGGCTGGGTTTCGAACTCCATTCCGTTCGCGTGTACCGTAACGCTCTCGCATTCACCCTCCGTGATTCCGATCCGTACCGGCTTGACCCATGTCCAGGCATCCTGATTTCCGCCGGTCAGGGTCATCTTTACAGATGGAGCAGGGGAAGGAGAGGCTGTGCTTGTCGCCACCGCCTCGGTCAGTGCCTTCTGACAGGCAGCAGCCATCGCGCCCGCGGCAGTGATCGCAGACAAGCGCAAAAAGCCTCGGCGGCTGAGGCGAACGTTTTCCATAGTCGTTTCCTTTCGTCGCGGCATGCAGGAACACCGGGGATGGAGAAGAGACTATTTCATCCCGGTCAGCGCGATCCCACGGATGAAATATTTCTGGAAGAAGATAAAGATCAACAGGACCGGGATGGTGGAGACCACCGAACCCGCAAAGACAATATCCCAGACCGTCCTGTTCTTGATGACGAACAACGCCAGTCCCAGCTGCAGAGTCCGAAGATCCGGGTTACTGATGACGATCAGCGGCCAGAAGAAGTCATTCCAGACAAAGGTAAAGGTGAAGATCGCCTGCGCAGCCAGCACAGGTCCGCATAAGGGCATGACCACCTTCCGGTAAATCGTGAATTCGGAGGCGCCATCCATACGGGCTGCGTCCAGAAGATCGTCAGGAATGCCCTTCATGTATTGGCGCATGAAAAACACGCTCCAGACGCTGAATGCATAGGGGATGATGATGCCCCAGAAGGAGTCCAACATGCCATGTCCACCCGCACCGAGGATGTTATTCCCTCCGAACAGGGGAGAGCGCAGCAGGATCATGTAGTTCGGGATCAGGAAGAGCTGTCCCGGGATCATGAGGGTGCCGAGCATCAAAAGGAACAGGCTATCGCGACCGGGAAACTTGCGCTTTGCAAACGTATAAGCAGCCAGCGAGTTCAAGAACATCTGGACGATCAAAACAACAACCGCCAGGAACCCACTGTTGAGCAACCAGCGGAAGAATCCTTCCGCTCTGAGAAATTTCCGGTAATTGTCCAGCGTGAACGTTTCGGGAATCCAGTTCGGCGGCCAGTTGAAGATTTGTCCGATCGGCTGGAATGAGGCGGAAACCATCCATGCCCAGGGCGCTATGAAGATGATCGCGCCCGTGGTCAGGATCACGTACACGATCAGCTTGCCGATCAGCTCCTTCCATTTGATGGGCCGTACTGCCGGACTGCTAATGGGCTTGGAGACACTTTTCTCCGTTTGGGTAATCGCCATGATGTTGTTCCTCTCTAATACTCGACGTCGCCACGGGCGTATTTCCACTGCAGCAGGGTAAAGCCAAAGATCATGGCAAAGAGTACAAAGGCCATAGCAGTTGCATAACCCATATCCAATTGGCGGAAGGCAGTTGTGTATAGATAGTATCCAATGGTCGTGGTCCGGTTCAGGGGCCCGCCATTCGTCATGATATATACTTCTGTAAAGATCTGGAACGTACCAATCACGCTTGTGATCAGGAGAAAAAACGTTGTAGGTCGGAGCAAGGGAATGGTGATGAAGAGCAATCGCTGGAGGGAATTGGCACCGTCCACCTTGGCTGCATCGTACATTTCCTCCGGGATGGACTGTAAGCCCGCCAGATAGATGACCATCGTGCTGCCGGTCCCACCCCAGATCATCATAATGATGAGGGCCGGCAGGGCCAGGTCCGGGTCCGCCAGCCAGACAATTTTTTGCTCGATGATTCCGAACTTCAACAGATAGTAGTTGAGCAGACCGTAATCTCCCTGGTAGACCCATTTCCAGATGATCGAAGAAACGACCAGGGGCGTAACCACCGGGATGTAAAATAGCGTGCGGTAGATTGCCTGCCCGCGAACTTTCGTGTTCAACAGCAGGGCGACGGACAATCCGGAGGCAAGACCGAGGGGCACGCCAACCATAAAGGTAAGCGTGTTGGTTACCGCCCGGAGAAAGCGTGGATCGTCAAACAGCTGCAGGTAATTTTCCAGGCCGACGAAGGGCTTGTCCGGCTTGATAATGTTCCACTCGTGAAAGCTGATATAGAACGCAAATCCCACTGCGAAGACCGTAAAGATCGCAAAGTGAATCAGGCCCGGCGCGATGAAAAGATACGCAGACCAGTTCTTACGGATCTGGCGGAGCGTTTCGCGCAGCCGTGCGGAAAAAGGACTTGATCGGGTAATTTCGGTGACGGTCATACGTCTCCCTTCTTTCGTCCTCCCTTTTCAAACTGAAAAGGGAGGACGTTAAGCCATGAATTCAAATGCTTATTGATCTTGGAGGGTGGCTTCTGCCTCTTCGGCAGCCTGCGCGAGGGCTTCACTGCCTGTGATCTCGCCGTAGAATGCCTGACCCAGGTATTCGGTTAGAAGTTCTTCCGCCAGGAAGTAATTGGGCTGATCTGCCTCAGGAACATACGCGCATTCCATGCTGTCCCTGGAGGCCTGCAGGTAGGGCCGGTTCTCGTAAAGCGAGTCATCATCCAGAAGCGATGTCACGGGTGGCAGCAGCGTGCCGGGCTCGCTGGGATTGCCCAGATTAAACGCGATCATATTCTGCGGTGCGGACAGCCACTCGACCCATTTGTACGCCGCGTCAGGATTCCTGGCAGCCTTGAAGACCACCAGGTGATCGCCAGCGATCGTGGTCGCGCAGCGCTGGTCTTGGGGCAACGGGGCAGCAGCCCATAGACCGGTCGCGTCGGGGAATTCAGTGAGCAGGGTTCCGGCAAACCAGGTACCTGCCATGTACATGCCAACATCACCATTTGCAAACGGCACGCGGCCATCCCACGATGTGGCATTCAACAGATCGGGCGGGGAGTATTGCGCCAGATTGGCGTAGAAGTCAGCGGCTTTCTGTCCCTCGGGGCTGTCCCAGATCACGTCGTTAGGATCGTCTGGGTTCAACTGGTCTCCGCCAGCCTGCCACAGCCAGGGATAGAAATAAAAGGCAGCTTCCGGAGCAAACACGGCAAAGCCATACTTCGCATTTGCTGTGTCAGTTAATTGCTCGGCATATTGTTGGAATTCTTCCCAGGTCTGCGGAGGACTGTTCGGGTCGAGACCGACTTCCTCAAAGCGGTCTGTGCGATAGAACAGCATGGTTGTCTCACCCGCGAATGGCAGACCATATTGGACATCGCCTGCCCGTGAAGGTTCGAGATATGCCGGAACATAATCCTCAATATCGATAATCGTGCTCTTGGCAATATAGTCGTCCAGAGCAAGCAAGCCATCATTCTGCGCCAGCGCGCCGGTCATCCAGTCGGAGACAATGGCAGTATCCGGCGGGTTGCCGGCCGCGATCTGTGCCAGGAACTTGTCGAACATCTCTTCATTCGGTACAGATTGCACTTCAATTGTGATGTTCGGATGGACTTCCTGGAAAGCCGCGATGGTTGCTTGCCAGAACGGAGTGTCTGTGTTGTACCAGGTGGCCCACGTCACGGTGACGGGCTCGGCAGGCTCAGGAATATCTGGACTATAGTTCTCTCCTGTGATGACAACAGGCTCTCCTGTTGCGGCGGGGTCTTCCGTTGACTCTCCTGTCGGTGCCTCCGTTGCTTCCCCAGTAGGTGCTTCGGTTGCAACGTCCGGCGCTTCTGTCGGCTCTTCTTGTGCCGGCGGTTGGGTGGCTGCCGTTGGCTGCCCACCGCAAGCAGTAAGCACTAACGACGTCACCACGAGCAGTACGGTGACTGCCCAGACCAATGATCTTTCCTTTCTCATTTCTTCCTCCTCAAAGTAGATTGAGATGCCTGGCACGACGATGGTATTCCTGATTGACTTGTCACATCAACAGTGCCAGGACTGCCAGGCTTAATCCAGGCACTGATGAGGCCGTGCGTAGATCAACCTTCAAGCATAAGCTTTGAAAGGTCGTTGGGATATATTGCTGACCAAATGTAGAAGAATGCATTCCAAAATAAGGATTATCGGTTTCATCTGCACTGTAGCCAATCTTAAAGCGACGGTTGTGTGCTGCGCCGGACGATTAGTTCCGGCGGGAGGACGAGCCGGATGGGAGAACTGCTTTTTCGCGAGATGCGTTCCACAAGCAGGTGCACAGCCTGAACACCGATCTCTTTTTTGGGTTGAGCGATTGTGGTCAGGGGGGGATTGGTAAAGTGTGCAAGTTCCAGATCGTCGTAGCCGACGACCGCCAGGTCACGCGGGATGGAACAACCAGCTTCTGCGGCAGCCCGCAGCGCACCCAGTGCCATCAAGTCATTTAAGGCAAAGATGGCGGTCGGCCGTGGGTTCATCTTAAGTATGGAATGAGTGATCTCCATTCCCGATTGGGCGTGGTAGTCGCCGCGCAGGATCAGGTTTTCATCGTACGAAAGACCTGCTTCTTGTAGAGCCTTTCGATATCCAATAAGGCGTTCGGCACTCGGAGTGATACTTGAGGGTCCGGCAATACAGGCGATGCGTGTATGACCGAGCTCCAGCAGGTGACGAGTGGCAAGCAGTCCCCCAAGCTGGTTATCTGTCAGAACGGCGTCGACTTCGACGTTTGGCACATTGCGGTCGACCATTACGACAGGCATATTGCGACTAACCAGGAAATCCAGTGAATCAGCCTGGTCTCCCGCTGCTACAAAAACGATCCCATCCACCTGCTTCTTACTCAGGACATCCACATAAAACAGTTCGCGTTGTATATCCAGCTCAGTATTGCACAAAAAGACGCTGTATCCTCTTTTGAAGGCCTCGTCTTCGATGCTGCGACTGATCTCTGCGAAGAATGGGTTGGCGCTATCGGGAAGTACAAGTCCGATCGTGTTTGTCTTTCCCTGGCGCAGGGAACGCGCCAGTGCATTCGGGCGATAATTCAATGATTGCATCGCCGCCAGCACACGCTCACGGGTTTCCTGGGAAACGATTCGCGTATTGTTTATGACGTGCGAAACTGTGGCATAGGAGACCCCCGCGCTTTCGGCTACTTCCCGGATGGTTGCCATCTATGGATTTCCTTAGAAAAATCGGGTATACTCGAGCAGGTAAACGTTTACGCAAACGTTTTTATCATTATAGCTAAAGCATTATCCAGAGTCAATCCCCCTTCATAAAGGCTTTCTCATTTTCTTGCCGGATCCTGGGAGTACGAGTTGAACACAATTGCCGATGCCTACGGCACGTTGGAACATGTAAACCACTTGGCTGTCCAAATTGGGAGCCGGCTGATCGGATCAACTGCCAATCACGCTGCCGACCAGTACATCAGCGGTATTTTCCAACAGTGTGGTCTCTCCGTGGAAAGACAGGAGATTCCCTGCCCGGACTGGGTCGCTGAGCAGACTTCCCTGGAACTCGATGGCGAGATGCTCGAAGCCTCTGCGAATACGTTTTCCCCCTCCTGTACCATTTCAGCGGCAACCATCCCTGTGTGCACTCTGGCGGAGCTGGAGCTGGCGCAGGTTTCAGGCAGGGTCCCGGTGTTCTATGGGGATCTGGCACAGATCGAACTTGCGACAAAGGGGGGTATTTACGTCTCTGATCGCGACCGGCGAATTCTTCAAATCCTGGAGGAGCGAAAACCAGCTGCAATTATTACCATCAACCCCACCTTGCATGCACGCTGGCGTCTGATTGAGGATTTCGATCTTGATATTCCCTCGGTCACGGTCTCCGCCCGCTCCGGCCTGAAGCTGCTAAAGCGCCCGGGCGCAACCGTACAGATCAAGATGGTCACCCGCCGTGGATCCAGTTACACAGCAAATGTGATTGGAAGGCTGCCTGGGGAACTCCCCGAGCGGATCGTCTTTTGTGCACATTACGATTCCAAGGTGGATACCCCCGGAGCATACGACAATGCCGCCGGAGTGGGAGTCCTTCTGACTCTCGTAGAACTCCTCTCGCAACGAAAACATCGCCACACCCTGGAATGGGTTGCATTCACAGGCGAGGAAGGCTCCGGGCTTGGAGATATGGAATATGCTCGAAGGGCGCGCAGCAGCGGGAATGGATTTGATCAAGCCACCGCGGCCATCAATATCGATGGCGTGGGTCCCTACACCGGGACGACCACGGTCGCATGTTACGCGGCCTCGCACGACTTTGAAACGCTGCTTGATGAAAAGATAAAAGGGTTCCCTGGAGTTATAAAAGTTGAGCCCTGGCCCTCCAGTGATCATTATATTTTTTATTCCAATGGAACGCCGAGTATTGCCCTTACTAGCCGGGGAATAAGAGATATTTATCACACGTTATCCGATACGATTGAATGGATCAGCGGTGAAAAGCTGGCTGAAACGGTCCGGCTGGTGTTGGATCTTTTTGATGTACTCGATAGCAAGGATCAG
>JAICQC010000513.1 GCA_025938055.1 Anaerolineales bacterium
GAAGCTTGGAAAGAAGCATGATCTTCAGGCGCTCTTCAATATCGGTCGTGCGGTAGGCGCCCTGCGTGCCTACAATTTGAGTCACAAATTGCTGCGGGTCTTTTACCTGGAATGAATACGTGCCAAAGCCCTGCAGCAATGCCACGCCCAAACCCATGCCCGGGTTGCGGACGATGATCGGCTGGGGCGTGCCCCATTTCTCGTTCGCGAATTCGCGCATCGAGACGAAGACCACTTCCGCAGTGAATGGCGTCCGGTCATTGAACAGCTTGCCGATGAGATTGATCAGCAACGGGATGTTCGCCGTGGTGATGGTATGGCGCCCCGCCCGGAAGACATCCAATGCCACGCCATCGCGGAAGAACACCGCTGCCTGAGATTCACGCACGATCACCTGTGAACCAATCCGAAAATCGCCAATGCCCGTTTCAGGGAAGCGATGTACGATCTCATCCTTCATCTCACTCGGGTATTCAATGACGTCAAAAATCCTTGCCATGTTATTTCTCCTTTGAAGTTGGTAACAGACTCATTATAGTCCATGCACGAACGCGCTACAAGCTGCAGAGGCGCTCGGTGCAGAACCGGTTTTCCTATTCCTTATACGGAATTTTATCTCCGGCGTTTCATCCATTGACCCCGGGTTCACTCGCCGCCTCAGCCCGCTTGCCTTTCATCGGCATACCTGTGCCCTTGTCCCTGATCATCAACACCTCTGCCATGATGCTGACCGCGATCTCTTCAGGCGTTTCCGCGTTCAGCTCCAGTCCCATCGGTGAGTGAACGCGGGCGATCCTTTCCTCTGGCACGCCCTGCGCTTTCAATGCCTTGACCGTCGTCAGCCAGCGGCGTCTGGAGCCGATCACTCCCACATAGGCTGCCTCCGCTTCCAGCAGACCTGGCAGACCCTGCGAATCCACATTCGCGCCGCGGCTGGTGATCACGATATACGTCCGTTTGTTGATGTTGAGATGTTGAGGGAGTTCACTCATGCGGACAGGATAATATGCATCTGCCCCGGGCGTTGCTTCAGGAGTACAAAACTCCGCGCGGTCATCGCTGACCGCGACGCGGAATCCCAGCCATTTCGCCAGATGAACAACCGCCTTGCCGACATGCCCCGCGCCGATGACAACGATCGTTACAGGGGGAAGGATGGGTTCCACAAAGACCTCCACAGTTCCACCGCACACGCCCGGGTCGCCGCGTGACGGGTCAGCCAGGGTATAGGTGAGCAGACGCGACTCACCGTCGCTCATGGCGATCCAAGCCTCATCGAGCACGCGATGTTCCATGTCCCCGCCGCCCACCGTGCCGATGAACTTCCCGTCCGGGTAGACAAGCATCTTGCTGCCCACGTGCCGCGGCGTCGAGCCGACGCTCTTCACCACCGTACACAGCGCTGCGGATTCGTTGTTCCTTTCAATTTCGGAGAGAGCTTGATAGATGTCAACAGTCATTTTTCTTCCAGAGTATTGTGCTTGTAGGGTGCGTTTGCAACCCGTCAAAATCTCAAACCTGCCAGGCTACCTTCAGCAGGGCGCTGCACACGGCAACGCCGAGCCTGACCTACGTAATTCCAGCAGGATGCCTGATTTAAAGAGGACATCACTCCTGTGTTTCCAGTAGATGGTTCTCGAGCTTATCCATTGTTTCCATAAACGACTGCTCCAGGTCAACATTGTGTGCCTTTGCCAGGACGATCACCGACCACAGGCAATGCGATAGCTGAGGACCAAGTTTCTCTGCGCTGTTCGCGATTTTCCCCTTCCCATGTTCTGCCCTGACCAGTTTTACCAGATTATTTACATCAGCCAGGAATCCATGCGCAATATCTTCCTCCGTTGCTGGTGAGCCATAAAGTTGCTTCTCTTTTTTCTCATATTGCGTGCGAAGGTCCATTGCCCGGTTAATCAGTTTTTGCAGTTCCATTATCTCTCCAGTAGACCCAGGACTACGGGCAACAATTGCTTTTTCCTTGACACCACGCCCGGTGCATCGCGCGTGCCATCAGAGAGAGGCGGATAAGGCAGGTCGTCCAGAACAGGGGGGGCATTGGAGGAGAAGATCAGCCGGCTGGAGCCGCGCACGATATCGGTGATGAGCAGCATGGCAAAGTCCAGCCCGCGTTTGGCTTTTAGATCATCCAGGGCTTTGGTCAGCGGCTCGAGATGCTCGGAGAGCTGCACCAGATCGGTTACTTCGGCTTGCGCGATGGCGAGCCTGAATCCACCTGCTTCGTACATCTTGATATCGTTACTGACGATCTCTTCAGGCTTTCGGTTTGAAAGCCCTGCACCGGCTGAGAGGACAGCTCTTCCGTACGACTCAATCGTCTCGCCTTTGAGCGGGCTGCCTCCCACAAGTGCCCAGCGCGCAAGTCGATCGGCAGCCTGTCTGTCGCGCGACGTGGTCGTGGGGGATGTCAGGATAAGGGTATCCGATAGAAGCCCCGCGAGCAGTGCGCCTGCTAATGTGGGAGGCATGGAGAGACCCGCCTCTGCTGTCTGTTCACAGACGAGAGTCGAGGTCGATCCCACAATGTCAACGGTAACACGGATGGGAGTATGGGTGTGCGGGTTGCCGAGGCGATGATGATCCAGGATCTCCAAGAGTTCAGCCTCTTCCAGCGCGGCAATTGCCTGGCTCGGTTCGTTGTGATCCACGAGGATGATCTTGAGGCGCGGCGGGTTGAGAAGGTCGCGCTGGCGTGCAATGCCGCAATAGAGTCCATGCTCGTCGAGGACGAAGTACTCATCCACTTCATCGCGCAGGATACGATTGAGAAAATCACGGATGTGACCATTGGCAGGGAACTTCGGAACACTCGTGTTTGCCGCGTCCCTGCACGGCGCGGACATCATGGCGCGTACGGTTGTATCGCCGGGCTGCGGACCGAGGATCTCGGTAAAGTACTTAAAAAGGCTGAAACCGTTAATGATGCCGTACGGTTTGCCATCATCGTCCACCACAGGCGCCACGCCGCCCGTGCGGCTGGCAAGCGTCCATGCCATACCAAGCTGCGCCTCGGGGCGGATGCTATCCAGC